>DNPC01000184.1 GCA_003501565.1 Planctomycetaceae bacterium
CCGGTCGTTGTCTCGCGCCATGCGAAATCCGTGGGTCTACGACCCACGGCTACCTTCTGCCATCCCTCCAGGATGGCGTATTAGCTTTCGAAAACCACTTGAGGTATGACGTGACGGCACATCACGAGGGACGCCGTCACAAACGTTCGATATCGCCGATGAGCAATTAGAATAGCGAGTCACAACAACGTCCGCTTTCCTCGTGCTCGCCGCGTTCATTCTGAAATCATGCAACCACTCGGTGCAACTCTCATTCAAGACGCCTGTTCGTTCCGTGTTTGGGCACCGCACGCCAGCCACGTTGCGGTGTTACTGCAGGAGGGGGAACGCTGGGAGCACGAAGTCACTCCCGTGCGTTGCAGCCTTACCCGAGACTCTAGCGGATACTGGAACGGTGAGGTGCCGGGCGTCGGGCCGGGGCGACTTTACCGCTACGAGATTGAAACTAATGGTCACACGTTCCAGCGGCTGGATCCGGCAGGTCGCGACATGTTGCATTCGCAGCTTACGAAGGACTATCCAGACAGCGAAAACGCTTCGATCGTAACGAGCCGGGACTATCTTTGGTCGGCATTCACCACACCCGCTGCTAAAGACCTCAACATCTTTCAGTTCCATTGCGGCAGTTTTGCCGGGCGCGGCGATGGAATTGACAAAGCAGTCGCTGGGTTCGCCGATGTCGAAACCAAGCTTCCATACATCGCCGATCTTGGGTTTTCTGCAATCGAGCTATTGCCGGTGCAAGAGTTTGCGATGGAACGCTCTTGGGGATACAACCCCGCCGCATTTTTCGCGATCGAATCCGCTTACGGACATCCGGATGAACTCCGCAGGTTCGTTGACAGTTCACACCAGGCAGGTTTGGCCGTCATCTTCGATGTCGTTTACAACCATGCCGGTCCAGGCGACAACCTGCTTTGGCGTTACGACGGATTTCATAACGAAAGCGATTTGTCTTGCGGAGGAATCTATTTCGAAGGCGGACGTATGACCGACTGGGGACGTGGCCCCGCGTGGTGGAAAGAAGAGGTCCGAGAGTACTTTTTCCAAAACGCTTGCATGTACTTTGATGAATACAACGCGGACGGCCTTCGGTTTGATGTCACCACCCAGATCGATGGACAGCATCTGAGCGAAGTGATGCTTCGGCTCCGCGAGCGCTATCCCGACAAGCATTTCATCGCCGAGCATCTTCCGGCCCACCCTTGGATAACGACCTATGGGAACTTCGGTGCGACTTGGCTAGCGAAGAGTCACCACGAAGCCCAGAGGGTGCTGAATGGCCAAGATCCTTTAGGCAAAGTAAAGTCGTTCTTGGGCTGGGATGGGTTCGATTCGCCATGGAATTTGGTGAAATATCCACTTGGCTCGCACGATGATGTTGGCGACGATCACAACGGCAATGCCAAAGAAGGATTGACCAACTGGGATGCCCGGCATCGCTACATGGTCGATCAACTTGGGGGGAGAGACAACTGGCACTCTAGAGCAAAGTGTCGGCTAGCTTGGGCCTTGGCTGCCACCATGCCGGGTATCCCAATGATGTTTATGGGCGGTGAGTGTCACATGGGGGCGCCGAACGTTGCGTGGGGCTATTGGCATGACGGGCCCGACATTAACGGCGATCATCGTTTTGATTGGCAGCTGGCCGGCGATGAGATCGGTACTGAAATGCGGCGGCTGGTGACCGCGGCCAATGCGCTGCGCGATCACCATTCTGCACTCCGCAGTGAAACGCTGATCATCACCCACGAAGACTATCATAACAACGTGATAGCCTTCAAACGTTGGGCGGACAACAGTCTCGTTTTAACGATTGCTAATTTTAGCGACAATAATTTTGGCGACTATTCGTATGGAGTTTCTACCGATTGCCAGAATGGAAGGTGGAGTCAGGTGTTGTGCACCCAGGATGCTCAATTTGGCGGCTGGCATGGTTCTGGGAACGCATTCCACCAACCCACGACACAGCCCGACGGCAACATCTACATTAACCTCCCCAAGTGGAGCGTCGTCGCGTTTGAGTTGATGCCCTGAATGAGTAGCTATGCGAAGTAGTGAGAGCTAAGGCGCGGCATTGGTACATTCACAGGTTTTGGCGGCTTTGTCCGCAAATCGCCTTCGGTACTGCAAGATAAAATACCTTCGGCACTCTAAGATATAGACACAAGTTGCCGATGTATCCAAAAACTGGAATGAACCTAATGAGTACGAAGACGTTTCTGACAAACACTTGTTTAACGTTAGTCACTTGTTGGGTGTTTGACGGTTCACTTGCGATCGGCCAGACCAAAGGTGGTCCAGTTTACGAATCGCCAGAAGCAGCGGTTGTTGATCCGGATTTTTCGGTGCAAGGCGAGTATGTTGGCGACGCAAAAGCGCTGCAGGTGGTGGCGCTGGGAAGTGGGCAGTTCCAGGTGAAGGTCTTTGACGGTGGGCTACCCGGTTCTACGGATAAGGTGGCGATCACGCAAACGATGGAGTTACCAAGCAAGGGTGTCACAGAGCTATTTGCGAGTGGATCCTTCAATCGCATCTATCGCACGAGTCCGACTTTGAATTCCAAGCCGCCGGCGGGTGCGGTCGTCCTGTTTGACGGATCCGACGAATCGCTCGAGGCGCATTGGAAACCTGGAGCGAAAAAGACGAAAGAAGGC
>DNPC01000037.1 GCA_003501565.1 Planctomycetaceae bacterium
CGAGCGTTCGAATTGGTCGAGGACTTATAAATACAATGAAGAACTCGGTCGCCCAGGTTGGTGCGACCGAGTGCACGTCCTGCAAGGTTCAGATGGAGCAGGGCACCTCCAAACCAACGCTACACCCGATCGCAATCCTCGCATACGCCTATGGGATCCTGCCAGAAGAGCTCGGTTCTTGGCTGGGTTCCCGCAGCGAACCCCGCGTACTCAGTTAACCCGCGTGCCCCGTTAACGCGTCCCAAGTTAACTCGCATACTCATTTGAACAGTCTCCCGGCGTTCTTTCTCGATGACTATTGAAATACAATTATTCGCTGGCGCCGCCGAAGCGGTCGGAACAAATCGTGTACGATTGACCGATCAGGATTTTTCGGCTGTGACGGCTGTCGGTGGGGCCCCCGACAGTCTCCCGCGGGTGGCCCAAGTTCGAGAAGCGCTATCCGCAAAATATCCCGAATTGGCTGAACTGGTTTCGCACAGCCGCTTCGCTGTCGGCAGTGAATTCGCCAGCGATGAAACGGTCATCGCTGAGGCGGAACTGGCCCTAATTCCGCCGGTCAGCGGTGGATAGCAGGCAACTTTAATTTGCTTAGACTGCTTTGCCCTTAAGAAGCGATAAATTCCGTGTCCATGATCGTATTGACCGAACAACCGATTGACCTCAACCAAGTCCTCGAGCATGTAACTGCTCCGGAGTGCGGCGCTGAAGTTCTGTTCGTGGGTACAACTCGCCAGTTCACTCAACTAGATGGTCAGACCGTAGAAACTGATCATCTGAACTATGAAGCGTATGGCGAGATGGCAAAGCACCAACTCGAGCTGTTGGTCGTCCAGGCGTCGGAACGTTGGCCAGTAAAGCGGGTCGCGATCGTCCATCGCTTGGGGCGCGTCGAACCCGAGGAAGCAAGCGTAGCCGTTGCAGTCAGCACTCCGCACCGAAGCGAAGCCTTCGAAGCGGCGAAGTGGCTGATCGACACGCTTAAACATGAAATTCCGATTTGGAAACAGGAGCACTATGTCCAAAATGGTGCCCAGTGGATTCATCCGACCAGTGGCAGTTGCCGATGCAATTCGGAGTCCGCTTCACCGGCTCCCAAACAACCCGTTGGCCCTCGCGCTGCTCAAAGCGGGCAGTAGACATGTCGCAACTCAATCCATCCATCGGTGGTAACCATGAACCGCCGCCCATCGCCCAATCACAACCGAGTGCAGCAACCCAGACGGATACTGCACAATCGGGAAGCATGCTGACAGACAAATTTGGCCGTGTTCATAAGTCACTTCGCGTGAGTGTGACTGATGTTTGCAACATCCGTTGCCAGTACTGCATGCCTGCCGAAGATGTGCGCTTTCTCCCACGCTCTCGCTTGCTAAGCTACGAACAAATCGCGAGATTTGTTGAAGTAGTTTCACAGTGGGGAATCCGTAGGGTTCGCATAACGGGCGGTGAACCTCTTACCCGCCCAGGGCTGGAAGAATTAGTCAGGCGTCTCCGCCGCATCGATGCGATCGATGACATCGCACTGACTACCAACGGAATGCTCCTTGGCGATCAAATCGACGCGCTGGAGTCTGCAGGCCTGGACCGAGTGAATGTCAGCTTGGACACGCTCAGCGAAGCAACCTTCAAACGCCTCTCTCGACGCGATGGTATCGCGCAGGTGATCGATGGTATCGATCGCGCTGTAGACAGCAGCCTGCAGGTCAAGCTGAACGCGTTAGTGCTTCGCGATGTTAATAGCAACGACGTAATCGACCTCGTTCGGTTTGCCGCCGAGCGTGATATCCCGATGCGTTTTATTGAGTTTATGCCGCTCGATGCTGATGGCGCGTGGAATGATACTCGCATGGTTTCTGGTGCTGAGTTGAGAACTCAAATTGAAGCAGAGTTCGGCCCACTAACGCCTGTAGAGCGGGCGACCAAATCGCAGCCTGCCCAGGAATACCGCCTACCCACCGGCACGCATGTGGGCTTTATTGATTCGGTGAGTACGCCATTTTGCGGCAGCTGCGACCGCCTCCGGCTTACTGCAGAAGGCAAAATTCGCAATTGCTTGTTTGGTACCGAAGAATGGGATGTCTCTGACCTACTTAATGATAAAGCAGGGGTGGACAATTCTCGAGTGAAGGCAGTGGTCCAGGCATGCTTGGCCGCGAAACACGCAGCACACGGCATTGCAGATCCCGATTTCAAACCGCCACAACGGGCCATGTACCAGATTGGCGGATAACTCATGAGTGGTGCGCGGATCTACCTCGACAATGCAGCAACCAGCTGGCCCAAATGTAAGCCCGCAGTCGAAGCGGCCGTGGACTTTATCAACAATTGCGGCGCGACTTCGGGACGTGGGACTTACACCAGCGGGCAACTTGCAGACCGTTGGCTCAGCCGCGCTCGCCTCGCACTCTCGCAGCTCATTGGTGCCGATAACGCTAATTGCATTGCGATGTGCAGCAGCGGCACCCATGCCCTCAATGCCGCGCTGCGTGGAGTCCTCAAGGCGGGCGATCACGTGATTGCTACCAGGGCTGAACACAACAGTGTCTTGCGTCCACTCGAATGGCTAAAACACCATGGAGACATCACAGTTGACTACGCCGAGGTCGACGGTTGCGGGCGGCCCCAAATTGCTTCCGCCGCGGGTCTGGCTAGCGACGCAACCCGATTGATCTGTGTCGGTCATGCATCCAACGTCACTGGAGCAGTCACCGATCTACAGCCCTGGCAAGAACTCGCTTCACAATGTTCAGCCAAGCTGCTGGTTGATGCTTCGCAGACCCTCGGCTATCAAAGCATCAATGTCAAAGACTCTTCCATCGACTTACTTTGCGCAGCGGGCCACAAAGGGCTAGGTGGACTCCAGGGAACGGGGTTCCTGTACGCTACCGAAGAAATACGAATAGATTTCACGCCACTGATGCTTGGTGGTACTGGACTGCGCAGTGAATCGATAGCCCCGGTGCAACCTTGGCCAAACGTTGTTGAGGCGGGCAACCTAAACCTACCTGGCATCGTCTCCATGGCTGTCGCGGCCGAAACACTGCTGCGCGATCAGACTCGCATAGGCTGCTGGCGCGACGCTTTCACTCAGCTTGTTAGCAATACGCAAAACACGCCAGGCTTGAATCTTGTCGGGTGGGCTGACGAAATCGCGTCCGACCATCTACTACCCGAGAGCCTTGATCAACGAATTCCCGTTGCAAGTTATCACGTGGTACATTCTTCCCCCCACGACCTTGCTGCGATCCTAAACGATTTTCACGGAATCGAGGTACGAGCCGGCTTGCACTGCGCGGGATTGATTCACCCCAGCATCGGTGGAGGAACGAGCGGAACGGACTCTGGCACGCTGCGAGTCAGTCCTGGACATCACACAACGAGTGACGAAATAGATCGCTTCACGCTCGCGATAAACGAGATCACAACTGCGATCGCTTGATCAGACAACAGGCCCTAGTCCACACCGTCCTACGCTGAAAATCGGAGACAGCATATTGGCAGCGGAACAGCCAAAGAAAAAAACCAAGTGGTATGCCGACGGCCTACGGTTTGAATGTACTCAATGCGGTGCATGCTGCTCGGGCGAAGAAGGGTACGTTTGGGTCGACAAGAACGAAGTGCTGGCGATGGCCAAGAAAATGCAGCTCAGTGAATCTGAGTTTCGCAAGAAGTTTGTTCGGCGCGTCGGCTCACGTCACAGTCTAGTCGAGTACCCCGACGGCGATTGTATTCTGCTCGACCCCAAGACTCGCCATTGCTTAGCCTACGAAGCGAGGCCGACACAGTGCCGCACCTGGCCATTTTGGAAATCGAACCTAACTAGCGAACGCACCTGGGAGGAAACCTGCCAGGCCTGCCCGGGCGCGGGTACCGGCAAGCTTTACACGCTTGAAGAAATCGAACACCAGCGCAAACTGAAACGTGTGTAATCCGGCAGGGCGACCGGTTACATCAACGCTGCCATTAGCAAACTGCGTATGCATTGCCATTCTTTTGATGAAGAGCGACAGCTGGCGGCGAACGCTAGTGGCAGGCTAGCTCGGCTTCTCTGATAGATTCTTCGTCTTCGTGGCGAGCTTGAGCTAACAAGTCGGCGATAGCTTCCAACTGATCTTCGATGCGTTCACTCGTGCAATCGACGCCGCTGCGCCGCAATGGAATTTCCTTCAGCTCAGACCGCAAACTGCTAAGCACAAATGACTCGACGGTTGAATTGCCCATGATGCCCTCTCTCATGCTGTTGAATCGAACTAGCGTTTGCTTCGCTCGCCCCGATCGGCTGCCCCGCAACGCTGGTTGGAACCTAGTCCGGTTCTGGTCGCTGTGATGGCAAAACTAGCAGCTGGAATCGCCAAATCTCCATCTTTGAGCACTCTCAGCGCGCTGTTCATGACGATTCGGCGGACCAGCAGGCTTCCGGCAACACAAACTCCGTTTGGTGGGCCGAGTTCTCGACTTTCCGCGTGCTTATCGCAGAAAACTCTCTTCCACCCCCTCGATGGAACCAGTTTCGAGTGTGCACCCCAAAAACCTGAGCAATTGAAGCTCGGATTTGGGTCTCCAGGGCGGCTTCGGCTTGACTTTGGCCTAAGTTTTGTGGTCAAACCTTAGGAAATCGAACTGTCTTAACACTTCCTTAACGACGATCGGGTTGACGCTTGTTGAAAGTAACTTTGTAGAGCCTTTCCTCCTTGCGCGAGAATTGTGATGGACTTGGTCCTCGCTGCCAGCGTGCTAGTTGTCATCGGTGGCTCGCTTTTCCGGATCGGTGAGATCGCCGGAAAGCGGTTCGGGGCTAAGCGTCCCGGCACAATTCAGGCTCTGGCTGCGGTTGGAATCCTTGTCCCGGTCTACGTTGCATGGAATCACGGTTCAGATTTTCGCTGGGCAACGCTGCTACCCCACGGTGGCGTGCTGCTGCTGTCGAACAGTTTTGCCGTGTTGATGATTGGCTCAGGTGGGCTGCTGCTGGGTGCCAATCGCTCCAGCCGCCACTTTGGGGTTCAACAGCAGCCCAACGACGGCTTGCAGGACAGTCTTCGCAGCCAAGTCCTGAGCTGGACTTTGTGCTTGGCGGCTAGTTGCTTCCTCGCATTCGTCGTATTGCGACCGGCGCTGTATCCAATTGACGTTGCCAAACGTTCCAACTGGCAGGATGGAATCTGCATCCAGTCACACGATGCATCTTGTGCGGCCGCCGCCACAGCCACTTTGCTTTCGCACTACCGAATCACTGTAGATGAAGCTCAGATGGCACGGTTCTGCTTCACAAGTGACAACGGGACTTTGGCTCTTGGCACTTTTCGTGGCTTGTATGCCGCGTCGCGCGGTCATCCAGTGAAGCCACGCGCGTTTCTCTCGCGCCAAGCATCTGTTGAAACTCTCTCCGCTCGCCTTCCTTGGTTGGCACACGTCCAGCTGGACCAGCGGGAGAGCCGACCCCCTGAACCGATCAGCCTATACGGGGCCCTATCCGAATTCGGCCCCGACGAAGGGCACTGCGTAGTCGTTCTTGAGAACCTGCCAGACGACCGCTGGCTGGTCGCAGATCCGGCCGTTGGCAAAGTCATCTGGCCTGACAGCTACCTTCGTAGCGTATGGAATGGCGAAGGGGTCTACTTGGAAAAGCAGAACTAGTGAACGGGCGAAGGAACGCTTTCTTCCCGGCCGCCTACTCGGGCGCAACAATCTGCAACGTCTCGTCGACTAACTGGCGTCCTGCAATCTCGATCGTCAGTTGCCAAGGCCCGAGCTTGTCTTCGATGGGTAGCCAAATCGTGTCGCCCAAGAAGAAATCCCAGTCGTTCGTCTTGGCGTAAACCTGGCCGTCAAACGGCGCACGCACCTTACCAGCCTCATCTTTGATGCCGGGATGGTGAATGCAGAAGTTTATAAGCTCGTTCTTGGCTTTCTTGATATTTACGACAATGCCAAATTCGATATCGACCACTGCAGGAATCTGCCGCGTGAATTCGACGACGCGAGGCAACTCCTTCGATTCAGATTCCCACTGGGTATAGATCCCAAAACTCTTCACTTCGACTTGTGGTTTTGATCGAGCCAACACGTTTCCTTTTGACAAAGCTCTAGGCACTTCAAGCAATGATTTGCCCGCCTCCGAATTGTTGTGCTGCGGTGCGATATTCACCAAGTGCTTCGGGGAGCAGCTTCTCAAGTTCAGACGCTCGCCGAGCATCGGCGGGGTGCGTGGACAGAAACTCCGGCGGCTTGGGAGAATCTGCTGCTGCCGCAAAGCGAGTCCAAAACTTGGGAGCTTCGCTAGGATCATACCCTGCCTTGGCCATTAGCATCACGCCAATATGATCCGCTTCGGATTCATGCTTGCGGCTGTAGGGGAGTACTACACCGTAGGTCGTGGCCATACCATAGGCTTGCATCCATAAATCGCGCGAGACTTCTTCTCGATTGCGCAGCACATATGCAGCAGCTTGTTTTGCACCGTTGACCGCCGCTTGCTGACTCATCCTCTCACCGCCGTGTCGCGCCAGTACATGAGCTACTTCGTGCCCCATAACGACAGCCAAGCCCGCCTCATTTTGGCAGACGGGGATGATGCCCTCGTAAACGATGATTTTGCCGCCGGGCAGACAGTAGGCATTTTGTTCGGGGCTTGCAACGACGTGAGTTTCCCAGTCGAGGTCAGTTCGCCCACTTGCGACGGCAATTTGTTGTCCAATCCGCGCCACCACTTCCTGATATTGGGACGTCTCTCCCTTGGGCTGCTCGGCCATCACATCGGCGAAGGCTTGTTGCCCCATCGCAACTTCTTGTGTTTCTGGAATTAGCATCAGCTGACGTCGCCCAGTCATCGGCGCGCTCTTGCACCCACAAAAGCAGCCGCATCCGGTTGCCAACGAAGCAGCGATCCACTCACGACGACGTATCTCAGTTTTCATCTCGATCATCTATCTTATTGGCAGCTGGCCTATTGGAAGCTGCCCTATTGGAAGCTGGTTGTGTCGACGCAAAGCCCTCAGAGCCGGTGAGAACTTCGGTGTGTTCTGCATATCAATGCCGACTGACGATAGAACGCCGACTGACGATAGAACACTGTGCCAAGATTCTGCAGGAACATTCCGCCGGGCGATAGATCGTTTCTTCAATGCTAGCTTGCAAAGCGGCAAGCCTTGCTAGCACTTTGTGCGACAACATGTGCTAGAATGCTCGGAAGTGATCGGAACGTCGTTGATGTGAGCAAACTGCGAACGACAACTTGAGTGCTTCCGTGTCGATAGATACCAGGGACTGAAAGGCGGGTAGGGACGACCAAGCAACGTCGGCCCCACAAGATTCATCTGGTTGCGTAAGGTCACGATATGTCCAAGATTTTGCTGGTTGAAGATAGTCAAACGCAAGCACTGCAGATGAAAATGCTGCTTGAATCAGCCGCTCACGAAGTCACGTGCTGCGAAGACGGGACTGAAGCGGTTCAACATCTTGCAGAAGGCACAAATGAGCTTGTCATCACAGATCTCGAACTGCCCGTGATGAACGGCCTGGACCTGATAAAGAGAATGCAGGCCGATTTCCCAGACGTGCCGGCAGTGCTGGTCACCGGCCATGGTTCGGAACGACTCGCAGCAGAAGCACTCCAGGTCGGCGCGACAGGCTACGTGCCCAAGAGTATGCTCGACGATATGCTGTTGGGAACCGTCGAAGATGTACTAGGCATCGTGCGATCAGATCGCAGCTACGCAGAACTGATCGATTGTACTGTTGAAAACCGGTTGGTTTTTGAGCTGCCCAATAAACCGGAGTTACTGACGACCGCTATTGACCTGACGATGCAAATGGCGGCTGGAATGCAATTACTCTCTGGTGTCGAGCGTTATCGGGTTGGCAACGCTTTGCGTCATGCTGCATCGAATGCGATCTACCGTGGAAATCTTGAACTGACACGCGACCAATGGCAACAGACGAACTCTGACGAAGAGCCCTCCGGATCCGAACCCTCGATTGTTCAGGAAAGGATGAACTCGCTACCCTACAGGGAACGCAAAGTGTTTTTCGACGCGCGGTTGATGCGTGACTTGATTCGCATCGTTATCCGCGATCAGGGCAACGGTTTCGACTGCAGCCAGTTGGCGATCGCCAATTCAACCATGCTGGACGATACGCATGGTCGAGGTTTGGTTCTGATTCACAACTTTATGGACAAAGTATCCTTCAATGAATCTGGAAACGAGATCACGCTAGTCAAACGCTGCCAAGTGGCTTAGCACAATAACTTTCACTGGTGCCATCTTCTTTCTTGGAGGCTACAGCGCTGCTGAGCGGTACGAATGAGCGTTAGCATCGAGCAGATTGAATCCCTGCCGACCGAAGCGGTGCTCCACCATCTGCACGAATTTGCCATCGTGTTCTCACGCGCGTCTGAACAGCTCCAGTACGTAAACCCGGCTCTCGCAACCCATGTTGGTTGGAATCAGCAAGAGCTATGCAGTTTTTCACCATGGATTGAAAAGCTGGTTGGCACCGACAGTCGCTCAACGATCCACCCGTTGGTCAGCGGTGACTTACCCGACCAGTTGCCAGCCGAATTGCCAGTTGATTCGTTACGGCTGATAACCGCCAGCGGTATACCAGTTGCACTAGCGATCAACGCCATTTTTCGATGCGGCCAGCGTTATCTGATTTTGGCCGTCCCGGAGGAATCTGAAGTTCTGGCAAACGAGATGCTTCGGCAGACGAATGCAAGATTTCGATCCGTCGTTGATAGCCTTTCGATTAATTTGGTCCTCAAGGACCAAAAAGGGAGGCGAACCTATGCAAATCAAGCGTATCTGAAACTGCGAGGCCAGGAACTCGACGATCTTATCGGAAAGACGGACCATCAGCTTTTCCCCGAATCGCTGGCTGACGAATTCGCCAAGGACGATCAATATGTCCTGTCTACAGGCAAGATGATCCACAAATTCGAGGAGAACATAGATGCATCGGGTACGCGTCGATGGACCGAAATCCTAAAAGGACCATTGCGTGATGCGGACGATAGCATCGTGGGCGTTCAGATCCTATTTTGGGATGCGACGCACAAACGAGCTACCGAACAAGATCTTGAACGCGAGCGATACCTCTTGCATGCGTTGCTGGATAACGTTCCCGATTCAATCTACTTCAAAGATCGCGATAGCCGGTTCTTGCGTATCAGTCGCGGAATGGCAGAAAAGTTCGACTTGGCAAATACCACCGCCGCCATCGGAAAAACTGACGCGGACATCTTTTCAAACGAACACGCCGCCAAGGCCTTTGAGGATGAACAGCGGATCATGCGAACCGGTGAAGGGATCGTAGGGCAAGTCGAAAAAGAGACTTGGCCCGACCGCGAGGATACCTGGTGCTCGAGCACCAAAATGCCGCTGCACGATTCCGAAGGCGAGGTAGTGGGTACCTTTGGTATCTCACGCGATATCACGGACATGATTCGATTCGAAAGTGAACTTCGGCAAGCCCGAGATCAGGCCTACCAGGCAAGTCAAGCCAAGAGTGAATTCTTGGCAAACATGAGTCACGAAATCCGCACTCCGATGAACGGTATCATCGGAATGAGCGAATTACTAAGCCACACCAAACTTACCGATACGCAACTTTCCTATCTCGAGATGATTACGCAGTCGGCGCAATCATTGTTGCGCATCATCAATGACATTCTCGATTTTTCAAAGATTGAGGCTGGCAAGCTGGACATCGATTCCGTCCGATTTAACTTGCCCAAAGTGCTCAGCGAGTCATCGAAAGGCTTGGCCATCCGGGCGGCCAAGAAATCTGTAGATTTCAAACTTGAGATTGCAGCCGACGTCCCGCAGTTCGTGATGGGGGACCCAGATAGATTGCGGCAAGTCTTGATTAATCTGGCAGGCAATTCGATCAAATTTACCGAATCAGGGGCTATCACCATCCGGGTTGAAGTCGCTGCCGGGCCTCCGGCCGACGAGGACTATGTAGTTCACTTCGCTGTAATTGACACTGGCATTGGCATTCCCGCCAACAAACAGACAGCGATCTTCGAAGCGTTCTCACAGGCCGATGTCTCCACGACGCGAACCTATGGTGGAACCGGACTAGGTCTGTCAATTTCAAGTCAACTAGTTGAAATGATGGGCGGCAAAATTTGGCTGGAAAGTGAAGTTGGAGTCGGCTCGGTTTTCCACTTCAACTGCCGCTTCCCAACCGCCCAGAGCGATGTTACCGACGAAGAAAACAGTTCTCTAGCTGGAATGCAGGCGTTGGTAATCGACCCCCAGGAATCCTTCGGAAGTCGAATTGCTGCTGGCCTGGAGCAACGTGGTCTTCAGGTTTCGCTCACAAGTGATCGGGACGATTGTACTCAGGCGTATTCGGAGCTCCCCACTGCACCCGAGCCGTGTGTGGTCGTGATAGACCAAGGTCTCGACAGCGACCAAGGAATTCAGCTCGTCGAGCAACTGCAGAGCCAGAATCCGAACAAGCAGCCTATTACGATACTATTGAGCGCACTGCCGGATCCGTTAACCACTCGATCGTCGGAGAAACTCAAATCAGTCGTGATTCTTCAAAAGCCCGCACTTCCATTTGAAATCTGCGAGGCAATCCGTAGAGCACTTAATGACGACGGATCATCCACGACGCAAGCGAATCCAACCGAAGCCCCAGCCCGCCGCCTAAATCTGTTGGTGGCTGAAGATGGCGTGGTCAACCGCGCCGTCATCCTTGAACTCCTTAAGCAAGCCGGCCACAATTCCGAATGGGTAGAAAACGGTCAAGAAGCGTATGATTGCTGGGAGCAAAATTCCTACGATGCGATATTGATGGATATACAAATGCCCGTCATGGATGGTTTGGAATCAACACGAACAATCCGAAAAGCTGAACTTCGCCAGCGAGCGCCCGGCTGTTCACCGGAACGCGTTCCAATCATCGCAATTACCGCCGGCGCGATGAATGACGAACAAACCGATTGTTTCTTGGCTGGTATGGACGACTATTTGAGCAAGCCAATAGACTTTGACAAACTACAACAGCTCCTCGATCGCCTGAGCCAGCACGTCGATGTTGGGGATAAGACCGCCGCATTCAACTCGGCCCCCGCCGCGACGATTGAAGATCAACACGCTGCGCCCAGTGATCTGGCGGTCAATTCGGGATTGCTCGACTTTGAAGCGCCGCTTCGCAAACTAAAGGCCACGCTCGAGCAACAAGTAGCGCTGGTTGAAACACTCGCCGGTGAAGCTCAACAGCGGCTCGACGAAGTCTCGACAGCGATTAGCCAGGGCGATGCAAAACTGCTTGTGCGTGCCTCTCATTCGCTCAAAAGTGCTGCGGCGATGTTTGACGCACAGCAGGTCAGCCATGTAGCTTCCAGAATTGAGACCGCAGCCAGGGCAGGGGACATGACCGTCGCCAGCGACCGCTTCGTCGACCTCCGCCAAATCACAACTGCCATGCTCGCCGAAATCGACCACTGGCTACAACAACATCGCTAACAGTGGACTGCATCGCGTCCACCCGAAAACGGAGAGCTACAGTGATGCGTTCCAGAAAATAGCAAGCTATTCCACCAGCTCAAATTTCCACTGCAGGCTGGCAGGTTGACCGTTGAATTTGCCTTCAATTCGGCCAGTCAATTCATCACCGCGCCGGTCATAGATGACGCGGTTGGGAAAGTCGTTGTCCTCGTTTTCGAACGCAACGCGTTGATTTGGCTGATCGTAGTAAGCCAGATTGAAAGGAGTCGCCTTGCGCCCGCTTGGGCTGGCGAAGAAAAGGATACTTCCGTCCTCAGACGCTATCCTCATGAATTCAAAGCTGGTTTGTCCATCACCGCGAACGGTTCGATTCATCCCCAGCATCGCGGTCCCAGATGGCCGCATCCAATCTTCGTCAACCACACTCTTGTCAGGCATCTTGCAGCGCCACTTGCCCGCCAACCAATTGAGCTGCGGAAGGCTAACGGATCTCTTCTGACCCGGCCAAGATGCTGCGAATACGCGAAGTGCATTGTCGCGATAGATCTTGTCAACTACTGTCTTGGGGAGCTTGATGCCCTGAACTGGATCTGGCAACTCAGGTACTTCGATTTGATGATCGGTATTGAAATATTCCCAGTCCCGCAACCACTTCTTCTTTACATAAGCGTACTTCTCAGCGCCACGGCCAGGCCGAACACCGGTATCGGTGCCATACATGATGCGATCCTGATACTCAATAAAGAATTTACGCACTCGCTGCCGGTCACGTTGCGTTTGATACTGAAGCTGTCCCATCCTGGCGGCAACGCCAACGGTCGCATTTGGGTAACGCTCCAGGAAAGCTGCAATCCGATCAACACTCCATTCAAGGCTGGCCAAGTGGCATCCGACGAAGCTCACCGTTGGGTGTTTATCCAACATGCGATCTCGAGCGGCCACCTGTTCTTCATAGCTAGGCATTTCCGGATGCAGATGCATGTGATACTTGGGGTTCTCTGAGAAATAACTCCGATCGTTGAGAGTCGTCAATTCGTCGATCGGAAGCCAACAGTTCTTGGGTTCCCCTAAGTGCCCGAGCAGAACTTTGCCTCGGGATTCGATGTAGTCAATGACAGGATCGAGCTTGGGATCGTCGACCATCACCAGCTGCCCCTCGGAATCCCGCAATTCCATACCAATGTTCTTCCAGATTTTGACTCCCACCGCGCCGCGGTCAAATTGCTCTTTCAGATAAGCGATCGTCGCCTGTTGCCAATCCGGCGAATCCCAATTCTCAAGAGGGAAGGAGCAGATCGGCGCGGTCCGATCAGGATCCGCCTCGTACTGGACCCACATCGTACGATGTTTTTCGGCATTGGTTTTTGAATCGCTCGACCAGACTGCCATATTCACGAATCGAAAACGGTCCCGTTTGGATAGATTTACAAAATCGGTATCGTCAGTATGGATATGTGCATGAATATCGATTTTTGCCACACGCGAAAAATCATCCAGCGAATAGTATTGTTCTTGCCCACTGGCTGCTGTTTGCATCAGTGCGAGCAAAGCCAGTGAGATTGCAAATAGGTAATGCATAGAATATCTCGTTCCGCTAAGAGCGTTAGCCGCGACGCGTGAGCGGCCGGGTATGATATCGCGAATACCGCAATTCCCTCGCCGGGAAGCCGGCAAAAGAAAAGGGGGGCATGGTCCGATCCAGACAGCCTAAATAGATCTTAACAACTGGTGTCCAGAAATTCCGTTTGAGCCCGTGAAATCGACAAATCACTCACCACTCGCCGCGATGTTTACTTGGTCCAATTACGGGACATTCCTCCCAGATGACCGTCGTGGATGGCGGCATCGAGACAAAGGCGAGCAGTCCGCTCAACCACTCCTCGAACAATGGCATCGCGATCGATTAAAGCACAACGTGGTTTTACTCGATTTGGCAATGAGACAATTGAGTGAAACAGCGCTCCTAGAGATCTGCCAACATAGAAAGTGGAGACATTGGGCATCCAGCGCTAGAAGCAACCATGTCCACGCCGTTGTTTCATTCCGTGCGCACTCGCCAAAACAAGTAATGGAACAATTGAAAGCCAAGGCAACTCGTGAATTGAGGCAGGCGTTCGCAATATGGCGCGACCGACCTGTTTGGTCTGCCAATGGCGACATCCAGTTTATCGACGACGAAGATGAGCTTGAGACATGCGTCCAGTATGTAAATGAAGCTCAAGATCGTAAGGGCCGAGATAGATAATTAGCCGCGACGCGTGAGCGGCCGGGTATTATTTTTGGCAACGAAGTGATTGGGCTAGAACCCGGTGCCTTACGGCCCACGGCTAACAGGTTCTCCGGTGCCTTAACTCCCTCGGCTAACAGGCCACCCCGGTGCCTCACGGCTAACAGTTCACTCCGATGCATCACGATCTGCATCTAATCGCTCACTGGCCAGCCTGCGTCCCCTAAACGCTTGCAGCGAAGTTGCGGATGTCTTTCTCAAGGGCAGACATACGATCTTGCAATTTGGCTTTAGCAGCGGGCAAGTCCTGACTGTCGGCCGGTGAGCAACTGGTGAACATGTAGAACTTCACCTTGGGTTCGGTACCAGATGGCCGCACCGCAAAATAGTTACCGTCCAAAGCTAGATCAAGCATGACCATATTGGCTGGTGGTGCATCCAGTGGCTCTTTAACTCCATCCGCACGCAGCACCGTTAAACTCTGGTAGTCACGCACACCAGCGACGTCGATACCGCCAAGCTGCTTGGGTGGTGAATTGCGGAAGGCCTCCATCAACTTTTTCATTTGGGTCATGCCCTCGCTGCCCTCCATTTGCACGTTGATTAACGTCTCTTGGTGGCAACCGTGCTCGAGCATTAATTCGTCGAGCCGTTGATGAATTGTCTTACCTTCACTCTTGAGCTGAGCAACCAATTGACTCATTAGCAAACAAGCCACAGCACCGTCTTTGTCGCGGGCGTATTGGCCAATCACATAACCATGTGACTCTTCAGTACCGAAAACAAAATCGTCTGGCCCACGTTCATCCATCTTGCCTGCAATCCACTTAAATCCAACGTGCAGATTGGTTTCGCAATCGACGCCGTGCGACAGGGCAATCTTCCGGGTAAGCTCAGTGGTGACCAGAGTCTTTACAACGTACGCTGTATCACTCAGCAGCACAAGCGATTTCATCTTTCCGCAGACATAGTCGGTCAGCAACGCACCGATTTGATTGCCGGTAATCGTTGCCCAAGGCCCGGTCGTATCAGGCGTAAGTGGTGCAGCAACACCTAAGCGATCGCAATCAGGATCAGTTGCAAGAATTGCATCGGTGCCGTTGGTCTTCGCAAGATCAATCATCGCGTCGAAGACTGCGGAGTTTTCTGGATTGCTTACATGTCCTGGAACGTTCGGAAAATCGCCACTCGGCTCAGAATGCGGTTCGAAAACTGACACATCTTCAAATCCGGCCTTCTCCAGGACTGGCATCGTAGCGAACGCCCCAACCCCGTGCAGCGGCGAGAAGATAATCTTCGCGTCCCGCGGACCATCCCACGCATAGTTAATGACTTCGGCCAGAAATGCATCATCGATCTCCTGTGTGCATATCTCGACGTCTCCCGCCGAGAGCGCTTCCTGAAAATCGACTTTCGTGATCGCGTCCGTGTTCATCACATTGTCGATAATCGCTTTGTCGTGCGGCGGCAGAACTTGTCCACCAGTCGACCAGTAGACCTTGACCGCATTGTCACTTGGCGGATTGTGGCTGGCCGTCACCATGATGCCGCAGTCACATTTCTTATGTCGCACCGCATACGACAGCTGAGGCGTCGCCCGGTACTCGTCCAGAAAGTGAACTTTGAAGCCATTGCCGACCATAATAGCCGCGCATAGCTCAGCAAATTCGCGTGAGCGATGCCGGGTATCGTACGCAATCGCGCAAGACAACTCTTTGCCCGCCATTTCAGGCAAACTCGTGATGTAGCTCGCAAGCCCTTGAGCGCTTTCGCCGATGGTTCTCTCATTGATCGCGTTGGAACCAAACTGATACATGCGGCCTCGTCGGCCACCGGTGCCGAACGGGATCACCGTCCAAAAGACATCGTCAAGCTTTTGCCATTTCTCATCGGCAATGTGCTGAACAATGGCGTCGCGATAGTCCGAGTAGCGATCCTCGGTCAACCAGATCTTCAAATTATCGAAAGCAGCTGGCGTGATTTTTCCGGATTCAGTCGCCAGGCTAGCGGCCTGGACTGCGGACTCTACGTTCATCGGTTACGGCCCTGATGTTTTGTCTTTGCACCAAACATACAACGCATCGTCTCAATGCGTTGGCCGAGATTGTACGCGTTGGGGGGCCTGGCTACCACTGGCAGCTAATCGTGCAACCGGGGGCCTGCGCCGAAAGTTCACTACCCAAACTGGCGCGCAACGCACTCCGAACAGTTCGTTAAGAAGAGTCCATCAAGAACCGTCCATGAAATGGCAATGGCGAGTCAGGATCGCTAGAGCGACTTGGAGAGCTCGATGCCTTGCTGGCAAATTGCCTGTGCATCCTCGAGTGTCGGAGCTTCGGCGATGAGCCGAACGATCGGCTCTGTGTTGCTGCCGCGGACCAGTAGCCAACGATCTGCCCACTCAAGCTTCAGCCCGTCGGGCATCGAAGCCTCAGCGTCCGTCATAGCCGACTTAATCGCCTCGATCAGTGCCGGAAGTTTGGACGTATCCAAATCAATTTTGTCTTTGTGCATCGCAAACTTCGGAAGTGCGGCGACGACCTTACTGAGAGGCTCACCTGTGCTTGCCAGCAAGTCCAAGATTCTCGCCATACCGACAAAACTGTCTCGTACATAGCCGACGGCAGGGTCAATGGGGCCACCGTTGCCTTCGCCGCCAAAGACCGCTTGCTCGGCAATCATCAAGTCACATACATTCGCCTCACCAACGGCACTTTGCTTGGCCCTGCACCCAAGCTCCTCGGCCACGGCAGAGGAAACACTACTGGTAGCGCAGTTTGTTACCACGACGCCCGGTTTGCTCGGCAAGGCCTGCTTGAGACACAGCGCCAACGTCAGCTCTTCACCGATATAGTTGCCCGTTTCGTCAATTACTGCCAAGCGATCGGCGTCGGGATCTTGGCAAAAGCCAACTACCGCCCCAGCATCAGTGACTTGTTTACAAACACTGACTAGATTCTGTGCGGTTGGTTCAGGCGTATGCTCAAACTTGCCATCAGGCGTTTCGCCCAAAATCTGAACTTGGCAGCCGAGTGCCTCTAGCAATCGACGGCCGAGAATGCTGCCCGCACCACGATTACTGTCCAGCAGGACCCTAAACTTCTTCGCCCGAATCGCCTCCACGTCGATGGTTTTTAAGACCAAATCCAGATGATCTGCATGCGGGTCCGGTAGTGAAGAAATTGTTCCCAATTCATCA
>DNPC01000302.1 GCA_003501565.1 Planctomycetaceae bacterium
TGTACGCAGCAACATGTTTTCAAGCCGCGATCTCCCCAGACCGCGACGTGATGTGTTGGGCATGGGGCGTGGGGTGATCGAATCTACCGTCTGGGATCGCATCCCTCTGCCCCTACAACCGTTCGTGAAACGTGCGATGGATCACATCGAGCTGTTGTTCTCGCGTGAGCCGCGTGAAGTTGACCGCGTAACCGCTGACACGAATCGTCAACTGCGGGTACTTTTCGGGATGTTGCATCGCATCGGTCAGAGTCGCACGATCAAAAACATTCACGTTGATGTGATGCCCGCTAAGCGCGAAATAGCCGTCTAGCAGCGAAGACAGGTTGGCTACCTGCGATTCGGGGTTCGTTCCCAGTGTGGACGGTACGACCGAAAAGGTGTACGAGATACCATCCTGGCTTTCATCGTATGGCAAACTGGCCACCGAAGCCATCGAGGCGACAGCACCATTTTTGTCACGGCCATGCATCGGGTTGGCACCAGGCGCGAACGGCTCACCCGCGCCTCTGCCGTCCGGTGTCGCGCCCGTCTTCTTGCCGTAGACCACATTCGACGTAATGGTCAGAACCGAAAGCGTTGGAACGCTACCGCGGTACGTCGGCTGCTTACGGAGGTTTTGCATAAACCGCCGGATCAGGTCTTCAGCGATCGCGTCGGCACGCGGATCATTGTTGCCATATGCAGGGTAGTCCCCGATTACTTCGTAGTCAGTCGCGAGTCCTTCTGCGTTCCGAATGACCCGCACTTTGGCATGTTTTACTGCCGAGAGCGAGTCAGCTGCCACCGACAGCCCCGCGATTCCACAAGCGAGGGTTCGATATATCTCGCGATCGTGAAGAGCAAACATGAGATGCTCAGGCGAGTATTTATCGTGCATATAGTGAATAATGTTGAGCGCCTTGACGTAGGTCTCTGCCAGCCAGTCCAAGGTCGCATCGTAGCGTTTCAGAAGTCCCTCTTCTTCAAGAAACTCACCCACAAAAGGCTCACTGGCAGGTGCAACTTGATCACCGGTCTTTTCATCGCGACCGCCGTTGATTGCATACAGCAGTGCTTTGGCTAGATTCGCCCGGGCTCCGAAAAACTGCATCTGTTTCCCCAGACGCATTGCGGATACGCAGCATGCGATTCCATAGTCGTCACCCCAGTAGGGACGCATGAGATCATCGTTTTCGTACTGAATTGCACTTGTATCAATGGAAACTTGCGAACAGAACTCTTTGAATTCTTGAGGCAATTTCTCCGACCATAGAACCGTCAGATTTGGCTCCGGTGCAGGCCCAAGGTTGTAGAGTGTCTGCAACATGCGGTAGCTTGTTTTGGTGACAAGTGGCCGCCCGTCCTCACCAACCCCGCCGATACTCTCGGTAACCCACGTAGGATCGCCTGAAAAGAGTTCATCGTAATCGGGTGTGCGGATGAACCTCACAATGCGCATCTTCATGACAAGATGGTCAATGATCTCCTGGATTTCAGTTTCGCAAATTGTTCCTTCGGCAAGATCGCGCTGGAAGTATATGTCAAAGAACGTACTCGTCCGCCCGAAGGACATTGCAGCACCATTCTGTTCTTTTATCGCGCCCAAATAACCGAAGTACGTCCACTGGACAGCCTCTCTGCCATTGAAGGCAGGCTGTGAAATGTCACAGTCGTATCGACTAGCCATCTTCGTTAGATCCGTAAGTGCTCGGATTTGTTCGGACAATTCCTCGCGCGATCTTGCCCAATCATCGCTGAAATCCTCGTCCTCCAACGAAACTAGCTGATTCCTCTTTTCCTCAATCAAGTAGTCAGTGCCATAAAGTGCCACCCGCCGGTAGTCTCCGATGATCCTTCCTCTGCCGTAACCGTCGGGCAATCCAGTTACGATACCTGCAGAGCGTGCCTTTCTGATGTCTGCGGTATAACAATCGAAAACGCCGTCATTGTGCGTTTTCCGGTGATTCTCGAACATCTCTACGACGGTTGGATCCATTTCACGGTCATGAGACAGCAGTGCTTTCTGTGCAATGCGAAGACCACCGTAGGGCAACATCGCCCGCTTGAGCGGTGCATCTGTCTGCAATCCAACGATTTGTTCCAGATGTTTGTTGATGTACCCTGGCCCGTGCGAGTTGATGCGACTGACAATTTGGGTATCTGCATCCAGGACACCGCCTGCCTCGCGTTCAAGCTTCAGCTGTTCCTGTAGTTCTTTCCACAGCTTTTCAGTACGTTCTGACGGCCCGGTAAGAAATGCACTGCTCTGGACATACGGTTGGTAGTTGGACTGGATGAAGTCTCGAACATTAATGGATTCACGCCATCCAGTTCCACGGAAGTTACGATGTGCACCTGAGACTGCCTGACAATCGTCACTCGTTCCGGGGTCTTCGAACCTGGGGACCTCAGTGCCAACCGACATGGGTAACTCCTTTAATAATCGAGAGTTGACTCAACGCACAAACGGCCAAGCAACGGCCGGGATTTTCCGTCAAGCCAAAATCAACTCGCAGCACGTGGAGTGCCAATTCGTGCAGCAGTTTGATGGAAACGCACCGAAGAAATTACGTCAGAGCAGCATGGATCTCCCATGCCTTTATGCGAGAAAGCTGCGATGCCGGCGAAGGCAGAGAAGCCGCCACTAGCCCGCGCGAAGGTAATTTCCTCGCGCGCTAGCTGAGGCGCGTTACTCTGCTCCAACGACAAGGCCTTGCTCGGTGCATGTAGCGATTTTCTTGCGCGGAATCCCGCGTGTGCGAATTGAAGCGACCAACACTCATGTTTTCGCCCGTGACAAGCGCGCGTGCTGGCACATCTTTTGCCGACCAGTGGCGGCGAGTTTGATTCGCGAAAGCGGAATCGCACAAGTTCAA
>DNPC01000304.1 GCA_003501565.1 Planctomycetaceae bacterium
CCGGACGACTCGATGCAGATTCGTCAGACAGGTCGCCGCTGGCTGGTTTGAAATCCTCCATCAATTCCATGGCTGGGAAGATCTCTTCGATTTCGTCTGCCAAGTCGGGGTACTTCGCAGTGTACTCGGAAATATGCAGAGACTCACCGCGACGCTTCCGCTCGATAAATTCTTCGGCGAGTGCGTCGACGGAGATCTGTTGGCCGATATCGTCCATCGTATGTCTCCCGTGTTTCTGGGGTACGTGATAGTCATAGAACCGCACGCTATCGCGTTGCAGCCGATTCGTTGCTTGTATGAGGTCTAACGGTCGAGCATTCCCGGGATGGATTGCAGCGTTTCCTTGAGTCGCTTGAGCGCTCGCATGTGCCGATTGCTTGCCGCAGCTTTCTTGATTCCCAGCACCTCGGCGGCTTCACCATTGGTCAGCTCCTCGAAGTGACGAAGCACTAAAATTTCGCGGTCCATTGGGTCCATGCTGTTGAGTGTCTCTTGCAATTTGACCTGCACTTCTGCACGCATCGCCTTTTCGCTGATCGATGTCATTCGGCCGAGCAGGTTGGCCGCCAGCGACATCGAATTCGCTTCGGGCATCGCTTTGTGATACAGCGAAACTTCCTGTCCAGCGTCGCGCATGGCGGTTTGCAGGTGAAAGCGGTGTGTCAACATCAGCCGCTGTCCGGTTAACATCCGCAGCCACAGAAAGAACGGATATGCTTGGTCCTTGGCATAATCAGGCAGCCGCTTGGCCAGATCCAAGTAGGCTTCCTGGAGCACATCAGACGGGTCGACTCGCCCCAGCAGCCGCCGATCCATGCGGATCTGGACCATCCGTCGTAGTCTCTTGCGGTAGTGAGCAAACAGCTCCGCCAACGCGGCATCGTCGCCTTGGATGGCCGATTGAAGGAGGTTTTCGGTTTCAGTTGATGTTTCAGTCATGCGATCGTTCCGTAGAAGGACAACTACGGCAAATTCGCGATTGTACACCGGTAAAAGGAGAGTTCTTTGACGCGGGCTCCAAGCGTCGCGACCCGAGACCGTGGCTGTAGGCCGTAGGTGAAACGTCTGGCGAATGTGCGAGCGGCAGTATTAGTCTGTCTTCGAGCAAACAGTTGCGACGCAAGCCGGATGGTTTTCGAGAAAGTGCGAAAGCCGCCTGTTCTGAGTTGGTCGACAATCCTCCAAGGCCGGACTCGAATCCCTGGAACGGTAGCTAACCGATCGGTTCGTTCGAGTAATCTCAGCTAACTTGGTAATCGAGTACTTTGTGGACTCAGTTAAGGGCGAACGAGGAACCATTGGCCAGGTATGCTTTCAGTTGTCCAAGTCGCGTCGGTTGCATCGCTGAATGGTACTTAGTTTGTCGCAAGTGCTTTGCAGGAAGTGACATATACAAGAAGAGCCTCGCTTGCGTAGATGGATTTGCGAAAGTTCATCAACAGCAAGGAGGCTCAGGATGCCGTATTGTAGCGAACAGTCATTCCGGAGTCAGTTCGAGTTTCTTCAACGCCAGTTCCTGCAAGACGGCGGCCTTCCTCTATCGGATGTCTTGTCGCGTGAAACTGTCCAGCAAGCGTTGGATACGGTGGAAGTGGCGTGGAACGAGCGAGTCTATACACCGATCGTGACGTTGTGGATCTTCCTTGGCCAAGTACTCAGCGCCGACCACTCGTGTCGACATGCTGTTGCGCGGTTCTTGGCTCATCGAGTCTCACGCGGTGAAACGCGTTGTTCGTCCAGGACGGGAGCCTACTGTCAGGCACGTAAGCGGCTGCCGGAACAGTTCTTCTCGACCATCGCTCGCTTGGTCGGAAAGGCGCTGGAAGACCGGTCCCAGGATGAGTGGCTTTGGAAGGGACGTCATGTGTATTTGTTTGATGGCACAACGGTCTTGATGCCCGACACCGAAGCCAACCAGGAGGCGTATCCCCAGACGTGGAATCAGAAGGCGGGCGCTGGTCTCCCGCTCGCACGAATTGGTGCCATCTTCTCTCTTTCGTGCGGCGTGATCCTCGATTTGGCGACCGCGAAATATGCGGGTAAGGGACAGGGCGAGGTCAGCCTACTCCACAAGCTTTCGGACATGTTCTCGGAGGGCGACGTGTTGCTGGCTGACGCTTTGATGTGCAACTGGAGAGTTCTGCAGTCTCTCCAGCAGCGAGGCGTTGACACGGTCACTCGGATCAACAAGGCGTTGAGAACGCCGGACTTCCGGTTGGGCGAGCGGCTTGGCAAAGAAGATCACATCGTGATGTGGAAGAAGCCCACGATGCGAAATGTTGATCACGAAACCTATCGCTCCATGCCAGCTTTCATCCGTGTTCGCGAAACCCGAATACGGATTGAACAACCAGGCTTTCGGACAAAGGTGATGGTTGTGGTCACAACGCTTCTGGATTCAGAGGAGTTCACCAAGGAAGACTTGGCGGCTCTGTATCGCGAACGCTGGAACAATGAAGTCTGCCAAGCCGGATACACCGAAAGATCACACTTGTATCTGGAAGCCGCATGAGAAGAATGGGGGTTTCTGCATCGGCGTCGATGCGTTGCTTTTGCTAGCGAATTGGCTCGGCCAGCGATCTTCGGTCGAGCATTTAGACGTTTCTGACAACGGAGGTCAACGATGTCACGACCAGAAGTTCCCCCCCGCGCCAAGGGCAGAGCGATCCGCCCAAGCAGATGCCGCCGACACTTCCGTTGGCAGAGCTCTGGCAACATCTGAATCCCGATCATCAGCGTCGGATCATCGATCGCCTGACGATCATGCTTCATCGCCAACTTCCGAAATCATCGGAGGTGAAATGCGATGAGTAGCGATACACTCACTGATTCAGAAACATCCGCCACGTCATCGGATAGTCGCGAAGTACCACTCAGTGCCGCGATGCCAACCAAGATCAAGCCATCGCACTTGGAAAGATTAGCGGTTGTTTATGTGCGACAGTCAACGCAACAACAAGTACTCGAAAACCGTGAGTCGACAGCCAGACAATATGCGTTGGTCGATCGCGCTGTTGCTCTCGGGTGGACGCGGGACAGGGTTGAAGTGATCGATGAAGATCTTGGACAGAGTGGCGTGTCAAGCCAAACTCGCAACGGATTCCAACGTCTGCTTACAGAGATCAGCAATGACTCGGTTGGGATGGTGCTTGGTCTGGAGATGAGTCGGTTATCACGGTCCGGCAAAGACTGGCATGCACTGCTAGAGCTGTGTGCAATCTACCAGACGCTACTCGCTGATACCGACGGAATCTATGAACCGAGCGATCATAATGACCGAATGCTTCTTGGACTCAAGGGTACGATGAGTGAAGCGGAACTGCATGTGTTGAAAAATCGAATGTACCTAGGACTCTGCAACAAGGCAGCTCGCGGCGAGGTGCTCAACCACCCACCGATCGGCTACGTACGGACAGCGGCTGGGGATTTTTCAATTGACCCCGATGAACAGGTTCAAGCCGTCGTCAGAAGTATCTTTGATCGATTCTCTAAAGGGTGCAGCATTAGCGCGCTGCTGAGGTCGTTGGTTCGTGACAAGATTCAAATGCCTGTGCGTCTGCATTACGGTGCGGACCGAGGGCAATTGCAATGGCGCCGCCCCAATCGAGTCACACTTCTCTACCTGATTCGCCACCCAATTTATGCAGGTGCCTATCGTTGGGGACACCGCGAAATCGATCCAAAAAGAAAAGTGCCAGGACGGCCGACGACCGGCAAAACACTGAGGAGTTACCGCGATTGCCGTGTCTTGATCCAAGACCGATTCGACGCATACATCACGTGGGAGCAGTTCGAGGCGAACCAACAAATACTCGACGAAAACGGTCGAAAAGGTCCCTTTCGATCTTCGCCCGGCCGAGGCGCTAGCTTGCTTGCAGGACTGCTACAGTGCGGACGTTGTGGTCGTAGCATGACGATCGGCTATAGCTGCACTCGACTTCGTTACTCTTGCCTGCGTGGAATGCTCGACTATGGCGAAGACAGCTGCCAAAGCCTCTCCGGAACGGAACTCGATGCAAATGTTGGGCGACTCATCCTGGAAGCGCTCACTCCAACAGCGATCGAGCTGAGTCTCAACGCAGCGAGGGACCTCACCAAGAGACGCACCGAGGCGGATCAGCAATGGCAACATCGGCTTGCACGAACTGACTACGAGACCGATTTGGCCCATCGACAATATGCTTCGGTCGATCCAGAGAATCGTCTGGTTGCCAGAGAGTTAGAACGTCGTTGGGAAGAGAAGCTTCGTGAGCAGGAGCAACTTCGTCTGGAGCATCGCCGGTTCACTGAAGTTCAACCAAGTGAACTAACGACTGATGAAGCCCACCGAATCAAAGCGTTGTCGGCCGATGTTGCGGCTTTGTGGAGCGCGGAAACGACACGTCCAGAAGATCGTCAAGTGATCGCTCGCACATTAGTTGAACGTGTCATCGTTACGGTCGACGGTGATAGCGAAAACGTGGATGTGGAAGTGCGCTTTGCCGGCGGATTCGTTAGCCACTTCGCACACCGCCGTCCTGTACAAACTTACGACCAGACAAGCAACTACGCAGAGTTGGTGGCACGCGTCGAGCAACTCAAGCATGAAGAGAAAACGTTAGCACAGATTGCCGACACATTAAACGAAGAGGGTTTTCGCCCTGTCAAGCGAACGACAAAGTTCACTCGCAATACTGTCTGCCAACTCATGCGTCGCGAACGCGAACGCCGTGGAGTGCAACCCAAATCACCACGCGATCATAACCAACTGCGCAAGCATGAATGGTGGCTACCGGACTTGGCGATGCACCTAAAAATGCCAGTAACGACAATGCATCGCTGGCGCAAAGTCGGATGGGTCATCGCTCGTAAAGTATCCGAAACCGGTGGTCACTGGGCTATCTATGCGGACGCTAAGGAGTTGAAGCGACTCAAGCAGCTTCGCAGTTATCGGCACAACTGGAGCAACAAAAGCAAACCATCCAAACTCACGATCCCCACTGCCAACCGCCCATAACCGAAACATAAATCGTCTCAGACTAGAAAAGTCTATTCCCCAAATACACCGTACACAAAGGACGCATCGTGACTGGAAAATCGAACTGGATTTGAGGAGCATCAAGTCGGTCATGCAGATGGAATGCCTTCGTTGCAAGTCCCCAGAACTCGTACGAAAGGAGATCTGGACTCACGCCTTGGCGTACAACCTGGTTCGAACTGTGATGGCTCAGGCAGCTGCACGAACCGAGGTCCAACCACGCAGCATCAGCTTCAAAGCGACGCTCCAAACACTCGAAGCCTTTCAACCCATGATGGCGTTGACAGGCCATCAGCGAGCATCCGTTCGTTGCCACTTCTACGATGAGCTTTTGCAAGCGATCGCCTCGCATCCGGTAGGAAACCGACCTGACCGAATCGAGCCTCGTCAAATCAAGCGACGGCACAAACACTACGTGCCGTTGTCAGTCCCGCGAGCCGAAGCGAAACGCCGTATCTTGAAGGGACTGAGCAAAAACTAAGTGCCATTCGTTGCATCGCTCTCAGCAGGTGAGCATCGGACGATTGATCCATCGGTCTTAGGCACCGAGGCTTCCTTGTGCTTGGCTCAACCGAGCCACAGAATGCCGCTGAGGATGATGTGTCCGTTGCAATTTGGCGGGCGGCAAAATTGCATGCGGGGAAAACGACCGCAGCTTCTTGAAGCCAAGATCAGTAACGAAGATTGCAGTCTTCATCACGACGCTTTCGAGAGGCAACACCCTACCGACCACGCCATATCGTGCCGTCATTTACGGAGATGCATCAAGCCAATTCGCTAGCAATCTTCTTATCCGTCCGTGGGCTAGCTCACGTGTGCTGATTCGGAGCACACCATCGGTTGGGTTTCCGAGAACCGACACCGTTCCGAATGACCCAGCCCGCTCGATTTCAGTCTGAATCTGTGCGACAACGTCTTCGACGGAGGGTGCGGCTTCACTTGTCTTGGATCGGTTGATGATAAGGCGTACATCGTAAACTCTAGTGACTGGTGGGGCACCAGCCAATAGACTACTAGCTTCGTCGAAGCCTTTGTTTCTACCTGCGACGTAACAGGCGACGCAGGAAGTGACTGATAAGAGTGCCGTTAACCCGAACCGAAACCGACGCAACGAGATCGCGCTATGCTGTTTTTCGCCCATAAACTCGATCTTAACACGCTTATGTGGCGATGCTAGATCTGAGCCAGCGTATCTAGCCGGCGAACCCCTGGCGTTGGTTGAGATGCAGAGGAGGCAGCGACCTCAGCTATCACCAACCAGTGAGAACAAGTACGGGATTGCTTCCAACAGTAGCTGCAACGGGTGAGAATAAGTCTGCGCGACATGTTGGAATAAATCAGATTGGGTCATTCCAACGTGGTTAACAGGTGAGAAACAAGTTTTGCGATGCATGAGTGATGATCGAAAACCCTGACAACATCGTTGACACCGATTGGGAGAAACGGACGCGCGAGCATTTCGCATCTTCTGCGCAACGAGCAGTTCCGCCGCACAATACCATCGTCGTCGGTACCGTCATTGCCAACTCACCGAATGGGGTGATCGTTGACATTGGCGTTGGGATTCCAGCATTGTTAGATGACCTGCAAGTGGAGCCACCCCCACGGACGGACATGTATCCGCACTGGACGAAACCTATTGGCTCAAAAGTTTGCGCGAAGATTGGCGACAATTCAGGACAATTCGTAAAACTCCATCAATGGGATTACGATGAATGGGGACCTGAATTTCTATCCCAGATCGGTAAGAATTGATGGGTGGATTTGGAGAGTGTTTGTGTCATCAGAGGCAAGCCGGAATTCGCAGCATATGGTGAATGAATTTCAAGACGAACTGCGAAGCAAACTGCGGGCAATGCCTATCATTGATCCACCATCCCCTTGGCGTCTGGTGGCAACCCATGCTGTCGGTGGTCTGACGGAAATTGGATACGCACCTTCGACTGACCTACTGCTTGCCGTCTCTAGTCAGGGGCGCGGCGTATTCGACTGCACTACGGGGGAACGTATTGCACGCGATTCGGATGACGTTTGGGATGATCTAAACGAAACGCTGCTGACGTCGCGTGGCATCGGGCCGCTGTCCGATACGATTGTCAGACTTGCCGGACTACACGGCGGTGGTTTGCCAATGACAACTACAGACGGATGGTTACTTGAAGTCATTCCCGTCGACTGGCCTGAATACTCAATGTTCATCACGCCACCATTCGAACCGGGGCAACACGTTCATGATAACTCAATCAAAATCGCGCAAGATGGTGTGACCTCATTTCGCGCAGCGGGTTTTTCAGAAACCGGCCAAACGTTCGTATTTGCGACCAGCTCTGATCTCATTCTCTACTCGCGATACGGAATATGACAAAGCAAGGCACCGGAGAGCGAAGCCGAGCGCGTTCACATTTACAATCACTCGTCACGGCCGGTGATTGCAACTTTCGAAACTGCGCAGATCCATCAATTGCATGTACACCGCAGCAATCTTGGTAGTCTTCTAGTTCACTTCGGCGTGACACGCCGATTCTGCTTCCAAATGCCTCAGTAGCCGGTAAACGGCGGATTTGTTAGCGCCAAACTCGCGCTGTCAGTCGAGCTCAGCAACTAGACTGTAAGGAACGTGCAGCCAACCTGCGTTCAACAATCTGTAATAAACATGAGGTGCTGCAAGAGGCTAGTTATGGCCTTCGCAGGATGGAATCAACACTGAGGTACGGTTCGACGGCCAAAGGAGTCGTCACCATGAGTATCAAACTCGAAACCGTTTTCATTCACTACCTCAAAGCAAAGAAGCTTTCTGGCGGGACACGCAAGGAATACAAGTCGACCCTCGCGAAATGGCTTGCTTGGGGAAAGGACATCGAGATTGGCAGCATCGAACGGACTCACATCCGAGAATTCATCGACTGGGTTCATGAGAAAGCGGTTCATGACGGGGGAAGCAATCCCGGACGGACCGCAAACAAATCTCGCGAGAATCTGCGTGCAATCATGTCGTGGGCGTGGGAGCAAGATCACATCGAGAAGCTTCCTCGCTTTCCGAAGCCAAAGCCTCAACGCGATGTCGCCGGTAGGCACTACCTAACCAAGCCGGATCTTAACGCGTTGTACTCCGCTACGTACAGACTTGAGCGACCGCGGGGGTGGAAGCAACCATTCACAGTCGGCCAGCAAAGGCGAGCTGCGTTGGTCGTCTTCTTCAACTACGGTGTCGACACTGGAACGGTGTTCCGGTGCGCCAGTTTTCATGAGCCCATACTCTGGCGACACATAACGTGGAGCCCAGAACCTCCGAACGGGCAAGGAAAGGAATCTCGCTACGGTTGGATCTACTATCGCGGCGTCAAGACTGGCAAGAAGTATTAGCGCCTTATGAATCGTGTCGTTCATGCTCACATAAAGCACTTACGACACGAAGAAGTTGATCCCGAGGCCCCGATCTTCGATGCTGATGGCTCGCGGCCAAATCAACAGTTTCAGCACCTCTGCAAGATCGCAGGCGTCAAACCGAAACAAGATGTTGAGACTGGCGAGACGAAGGCTTGGGGGATCAAAGATCTTCGGAAAACTTGTGCGACCTACTATGACGAGCACATGCCAGAGTCATCAATTGAGATCTTGGGGCACTCTGTTGGCGGCGTAACCTGTCGGCATTACGCCCATCGAGATCCTCTTGCGTTTCGCGCTATCATGACGCTACCTCAACCGACCGCATTCAACGGTCTGATGCACGGGTACGATGGGGAATGTCCATGTTGTAGACGGAAGTTTGCTCAAGCGTAGGATGCTAGACGAGTGTGGCGGCACTGCAAGTTCTTCGGTGCCGCCACCGATGTCAGTTGGCCACCGGAATCAACTCGAACGAGATTGTCCAACCTTGGAAGATGCCAGCCTACTCACAGCTGCTGAGGTTATCGCCACCTACGCGAATTAAACGGCGTCTGAATCGCTTACTCATGTCTCTTCGACGGTGAATTCGTTCTTCCAAACCATCGGAGGGTCACAATTGCGAATAGATTCGGAAGTAGGAACATAACAAAGCATTGAATCACGCCTGTGGCCTCCGAAATGATTCCGGTGGCTAAGCCTGAATAGAGGTCTCCCAGGTCCATTGCGAGCCGAATAAGCAAAATCCGTCATGATTGAGTGATAGGTACGAAAGACCCATATTCCGGTCAACATGCCAACTCCAATCGCTACGTATCTAGCAGCAGAGTTGAGCATGATGAATTCAGCAGGTTCTCCGATATCGACCCCAAAGGCGTCCAGCATTCCATAGCCATCTAGCAAGTTCCAAGTGCTAAAGACAATCGTCCATAGAGTTAAGTATGCAGGGGCGATAAACCACCACCATTTGAGTTCTAGTTTCATACCTCTCCCCAGACTTTTCGGTTCTCTGTCTTGGTTTTCGTTGGAGCGGAATTTGTAGTTGGTGTGGTCGTCGTTCTGGCTTGTCAAACGGCGTACCGTCGACGTGTTTTGCTCCCATGAACAAGAGCCCATGGCTGAAGTAAATGAGGTCATAATCGGATACGACCTGTCCCTCGACGATTTGGAATAGGGGGAAGGCCTTTTTTAGAATGTCCGCTTTCTGGCCCACTTTGAATGGCGCAATGCCGTTTGGACGTCCTTGGTTGAGCAATTGAGCTGTCTGCTCATGTAGTGGGGTGACAGAAAACCCCTCAGCCAGCACGTAATCGATGCTCCAAGCACCGTTGGCAATCGGATGAACACCACCCCATTTCAGGTCGCCCTTGAATTCAAACTCCATAGTCGGAGCTTCGCCGTAATCATCAGCGAACATCGTAATAACACCTGTGAACTTGTCCGCTTCTTCGAACGTGAAGTGACGCCGCAAATACGTCGGCGTGATTTTGCCGCTTCCCGTGCGGTCTTCAGTCGGCCTCAGTTCGATAGCGAGACTTTCCCACTCGCCCAAAGCGTATTTTTTTACATCCTCCAGTGACGTCGGTTGCTCACTCATTTCTTTCCTCTCGTTTGCGAAGACTGCTTCAACGAACAGCGACAATACTTAGCAGACACCATGCGAAGACCCCGACGACGCAATTCATTTCATCTTTGTCGTCTCCGTTTGATGTTCAGCGACTATTCGACCTAGACTATTCCTACGGTCTTGATGCATCAACTAGTCACAATTTTGTGACTATCAACTATGACTGTTGTCTCCCCCTTTGAAAAAACGATATGGCCAAACAACGGAACCCAGAGCCTCCATGTCCGGTTACTTTGTGCCGAAAGGCCATTGGCGGAAAGTGGAAGCCAGTCATCATCTACTGCCTCCATCACGGAATTGACCGATTCGGAGAACTCCGAAGACACATCGATGGAATCAGCAAACAAATGTTAACCAAGCAGCTGCGCGAGCTAGAAGAAGACGAGCTTGTCCTCAGGGAGGTGTTTGCTGAGGTGCCACCGCGAGTCGAGTACACACTCTCTGAGCGGGGCAAGAGCGTGCTACCCGTCATCAGAGCAATGAAGAAGTGGGGTGAATGCCAACAGGTCAAAGCGGAATGAGTCGAGTACGTGTTCGCCGAGCTGACTCTTCATTGAGCCACCCAGTCCGACGCAGAACTGCCCCACGAAAAACAACCCGGCCAGCAATTGGACAAGTTCTTGCGAGACAGCGGATGCATCGCTCTCGGCAGTTAGGATTTGCCCCAAAAAGTGGCCGGTCTCCTCAAGCATTCTGAGAAACAGTGGGATTTCAAGGTTGACTCTCCCTGTCTACACGTGTAGACTCATGTGTCTACAAGCGTAGTCAATCGAGGAATCTGTAAATGGTTGGGAAGAAATCTGCAGTTGGGAAACAAGAGCTGATGGTCGTTCGCTGCGTTGAAGAGTGTGAGCCGGTTGATAGCGCAACAGTCGTCCAACGCCTGCAATCAGAAACGGGGAAGGCACGTACCACGATCTTGACCATGCTGGATCGCCTTCGCGCGAAGGGTTTGTTGAAGCGGAGGAAAGTACAAGGGCGTTTTCAGTACTCGGTAGCGTCCGCAGGCAAGCGTTTGGAACAAGAGTTGGTAGAAGACTTTGTGTCGGGCTCTTTGGGGGGATCGGCGGCTCCATTCCTTGCCTATATGTCGCAGAAATCAGAATTCTCAGAAGAAGAAATGACCGAATTGCGCCGTTTAGTAGCCAGGTTGGCAGAGCAGGAGGTGGAGTGTGACTGATGCCTTCGTGGACTTTTCTGATAGCTTGCTGGCTCGGATGCAGCTCGCTCTCTGCTGGTCGTCGCTATTAGCACTTCCTTTCTTGATACGAAAACTAGGGTGGAAGCTGTCGGCAAGTGGCTGGAGCTGGCTTTGGCGAGTGATCTATCTAAAGCTATTGTTGATTCTTTTCCTTCCCGAATTGTTGAATATCCCGGTCCTTGCGAGCCAGATGAGTGATGGTGGCGAGTCGAACGTCCGTTTCCCAGAAGCATTGGACGTGTCTACCGTGCTGCCTCAGCAATTCGGTGTCACAGGTGAGGCGCTTCCAGCCTCGTTAACGATAGGCATCTGGGAAGGGGTGGTGTTGTTCTGGTCCGGCGCAGTGCTACTGATCCTGGCACTCTATGCGATGGGGTGGTGTCGAGCATCCCGGGTCGTCGCGTTGGCTCGCATAGCCGAAGACAACTCTGAAGTCTGCGCGTTGGCGAAGGGGCTGCAGCAAAAGATGGGGCTACGCAAAGCAATTGCGGTTCGCTATTCGTCGGATTTGAATGTGCCGTGTGCTGCGGGAGTTCTTAGCCCGTCCATCATTCTTCCCGATGCTTATGAGGCACTTGATCCTTCCAGTATAAAAGCAATTCTGGCTCACGAGATGGCTCATATTGCAAGGCGCGATCTGCAGTGGAATCTGATCCAGATTGGCGTTCATGCTGCTTTCTTTTTCCATCCATTGCTATGGATTTTCAGGCACGACTGGTGGCTTAGTCAAGAAGTTGCCTGTGATGAGCTTGCTGTTCGCCACACAGACATAAACAAGAGCTCTTACGCGTCGCTAATAATTGGGATCTCAATGGGTTCAAGTCACAACTTGATGCCACCAGCTGCGTTAGCTGGGGCTTCTCATTTTCCGTTGCTTAGAAGGAGATTGTTGATGTTATTCGAACGCTCGAAACCTGCTCGTGAACGGAGCGTGACTCTGCGCTACAGCTTTGCTCTAGTAGCTGTCCTGCTCTTGGTTCCGCTCCAGCTGGTAAGTAGCCAGGAACAGTCAGGTGACATTGAGACAAAGTCAGCTCCGAGGCTGAAGTTTGAAGACCATTTGAAGGCGTCGATGAAAAGGCACAAGGGACCGCATTTCAGAGTGCAGATTGATGGACTTCTTTTGGGAGGAGTCGAAGAAGCCCCTGCGTTCGCTATGCCTGCAGGAATCGCAACTTCGATTCAGACTGGAAGGCGAGAGAAGCACGTTTTTCGTTTGCGGCCGAACGAAGATGGCACCGTAAAACTTATCTGCTTGTGGGAAGCTCGCGGGGCATCGCCTCGTGTGTTGGGTGGACAACGCAAGTGGAGCTCTAAGTTCAGTGAGGCTGAAGTGGACGTCACACTGGGGGAGGAGCCAGTTGAGGTCTACCTCGTCTCTCCCGAGGATGATGGAGACCAAAAGAAAATCACCGTGAAGATCGATTCTGTACAAGACCAAAGGTAGATCCCGGTCGGGTGACTGAGTGAAGTGCCCACGAATCACTGACTGCTTCAATTCCATCGGGAAGTGCTGCTTCTAGCTTTGCGGCACTTCCTGTTCTTGATGGGCTTGCGGATACTCTCGCCGCGAATCTGCTTCTCCAATTTCTTTTTCAAAAAGCGAGAAAAGCTAGTAAGAATCTTCGACTTTCTGGATGTACTAGATAGGCGGAATCCATTCCTCGTAGATCGTTGTTCGCAGGACAGTAAACCCTCAGATGTCAGATTTCCCTGAAACTAGAGACAGTCTGATCCAGAGTCTGGTGAATCCCGCAAACGAAAAGGCGTGGACGGAATTCGAGCAGCTCTACACTCCCGTGGTGCTAGCGATGGCGAAACGCAGGGGAATGCAGGATGCGGATGCGCGGGACGTGTCTCAGCAGGTTCTGATTTCCGTTTCCCGGGCAGTAGCAGATTGGCAGCCTGGAAAAGACAAGCCACCCTTTCGGGCTTGGCTTTCAGTCGTCGCTCGGAATGCCATTACCAAAGTCTTGGCTCGCGTGCCTTCCGACCGTGGGGCGGGTTCGACGTCCGTGCTCCAAAGGCTGAATGCGGAACCAGATCCATCGGCATCTGCAGAAATGGCGCGAGCAGCGAGGAGGCAAATAATTCTTGCGCTCGCAGAACAAGTTCGAAACGAATTTTCGCCTGAAATCTGGGAGGCATTCTGGCTGAGTGCCATAGAGGGCCTGTCCGTTTCAGAGGTTGTGAAGAAGTTGGGGAAGTCCCCCGGGGCAATCTATGTTGCTCGGTACCGCGTGATTGCGAGGATGCGGGACTGCTTCCAGCGGCAGACGAGTGAGTGGGACATTTAGAGGGCAGAATGATGGACAACCCAGCGAACCACTTGAATGCGTCTGAACTGGAGCTGCTTGCGCGAGGCGAGTGCTCTGGTGAGGAGCTGTCGCGTATCGAGAATCATTTAACTGAGTGTTCGGCCTGTCGCGATACGATGTGCGAGATGGAAACCTCGGCGGATTGGACTGCAGAGATTCTTCCAGTTCTGCGTCAGGATGCATTCGGTGAGACCTGCGATTCGTCTGGATCGCTCGGGCAAGCAAGTGTTCTGCAGTTGCTGGGTCCTACCGAAAATCCTGACATGCTTGGTCGCATAGGACCGTATGATATCGTTGGAGTCGTTGGGCGTGGTGGCATGGGCGTGGTTTTCAAGGCTTACGAGGTTTCATTGGATCGCTATGTGGCGATCAAGATGCTTCACCCGCATTTGGCCGAGTCTGGGGCAGCAAGGCAGCGCTTTGCCAGGGAGGGAAAAGCTGCGGCTGCCGTGATTGACGATAGTGTCTTGCCAATATTCGGTGTCGACACTTGGCAAGGAATTCCCTATCTGGTGATGCAATACGTGGCGGGCGAGTCCCTGCAGCAAAGGGTCGTGAGAAAAGGTCCGCTGGAACTAACGGAGATCCTTCGACTTGCGAAACAGATTGCTCAGGGGCTGTCTGCGGCGCACTCGCAAGGCCTAGTGCATCGTGACGTAAAGCCTTCCAATGTACTGCTAGCCGGTACGGTTGATCGAGCGCTGCTGACCGATTTTGGGCTCGCACGAGCGGCTGACGATGCTGCTGTGACGCGAAGCGGCGTGATAGCAGGTACGCCTCAGTACATGTCACCAGAGCAGTCTCGCGGTGAGTCAGTGGATGCTCGCAGCGATCTATTTTCGCTAGGAAGTCTGATCTACACAATGTGCACTGGGCACTCGCCATTCCGGGCTGAAACCAGCTTTGGTGTCTTGCATCGTCTGTGCAACGAATCACCACGTCCGATTCGGGAAATCAACGCGGCTATTCCCGGCTGGTTGTGTCGCTTGGTCGAAAAACTTATGGCCAAGTCGCCCAGCCGCAGGTTTGAATCGGCTAGGCAACTGGAGGCTATTCTTACCCAAGCAGTAGCGCACGTCGAGCAGCCTGATGCAACCGATCTTCCTATTGAGCTGCAAGCAAGTTCGAAGTTGAGACTTTTGTTGGTGGTGGGAGGCCCTGTCTTAGTCGCATCCGCTGTTTTCGCTTTGATTTCATGGGGCTCGTATCTGCGGGGGACATTGGGGCCAGCCGCCGAATTACGTCCTGCGGTTCAGGAACTGATGCCTCCGGCCGTCGGTGACGGCACAGATGTTTTGGATAGGAGCGACGAAACCAACTGGGACTCTCCGGTGATGGACTCCCTGCGCGAAATACACGAAACAGCATCGGGGTTGGAAACTCACTCAAAGCATCCGTTCCTTCGGCAAGACGACAAGTAGCTGTCGGAAGCAAATGCCTATCGCTCTGTTCGTTCAATACTATCCCTACTCATAGATACAAAAGTGAAAGTCCATGGTGAAAGAAAGATGCCTTGTTGCACTCGCGACGTTGTTAGCCATCGTTCCCACTGGGTTTGCTCAAGATGGAGTCGGGGGCATTGCCCATGACAAATCGCGTAAGACAAAGCATTCGCTAGAAGAAATCGCAAGGCTGCAGCGGGAAGTTGAAGCAATCAAGAATCATCTCGGACTTCAGGATGAAGTTGATGCAGACATCAGTAGACTGCTTTCACGGCACCCTGAGATCCGTATCGCAGCTGACTATATCCAAGATAGACATGTCATGCGAGACTCAGCTCGCGATGTGCGACAGCTTCGCAAGCTGATTGAAGCGGGGGAGTTGTGGCCGATCAGTCGGCTTGAGTTCCTTTACGCACAGGCAGAACGAGAGGCAGCCAGTACGGGAAAGAAACTGCGGAACACAGCATGCGGCTGCGAACCAACGAACAGGGGAAAACAAAATGGTGGCTGTGCAACCTGCAGCTCGCTCGCCAGCGTGCTTCGTGAGCAGGTGACCGCGGCGTTCAATCTTCGATTACAACTCCAGCAGGCGATTCTTCGAGAAACAGAGTCGAAACTTGAAGCAACCCGCCAACAACTGTCGGCCAGAGTTGACAATGCTTCGAGAATCATTGAACAACGAATCGAGCATATTTTGAGTGGTGCGTCTCACCCTCAAGCAATGGTCCAATCGCACGACCTTACAAGTTCACCCGCTGAAGTCGAGAAGCCTCCTCGCGACAATCGGGATAGCGTAGAGCAACGTCTGGAGGCTCGGGTTGATATTGCGGATAAGCTCGAGCGAGTTGAGTTGGTTACCTCTGAGCTCAGCAAAGCCATTCAAGTCATAGACTCCGAAACAAACAACGCCAAACTAAAAGCATCATCGGAAGACCTGGCCAAGGTCAGGCTTCAACTCTCTTACCTGGGTTCACAAGAAGAACAACTCAAGAAGCTGTCTGAGACTGACGAGGCAAAGAAACTCGCAGCGTACAACAAGTCTGGAGGTGGAGCCAATGCGTACGAAGTTACACAGTTACACGATTCACTGAGCAGGAAGGTACAAGCCATTGTTCTGGAATCCCCTTCGATATCACACGAGAGCATCGGCAGAGCACTTGATAGTGTCTCTAGCCGGAAGAAGTTCTTGACGGAACGAGAAACGGTGCTGATGGAAATTGTTGGTGAAGCGCGCAGAGTAAAAGCCAAGGTGGAGCATTTATCTCAGGAGCTTGAAAATGCTCAAGAAGAATTCAAACGCCTTTCCGATTTAAAGGCTAGGATCGACTTGAGTTTGCTCGACTTGGACGATGATATCTCGTCTCGTCAACCTGCCAGTTCAGATCAGTCCTGGAGAGAGCCAAAATCTTCTCCCGGCCCAGCACCATGATCAAGATTGGCGAACCAGTTAATTTGGAAAGCTGGAAGCTGTTGAGATCAATGGCGACAAGAACAGGGAGCTGTATGGGAGGCAAGATACCGCGAATTTGGCTGTACTGTTTGTACATGCTGGTCCCGGCTATCCGCAGTGCCATGTCTCCGTGCATCCGTAGTCATTCATCGGGTTCAACGGGGGGCGGGAAGGCCCTATTCTGCTGCAACGTACGATTACATCAGTGGTGATTGCATGTCGTGTTTAGCTTCACGCCCTGTTGTTTACCTGAATCTTTTTCGCACGCAATATCGCGTTTAAACTTAACTTGGAATGGAGAATGCTATGAAGACCGTACTGCTTCCTATCTGTCTTATTGTTTCACTCGGATTTGTAAAGGCTCTCGCGGATCATAGTGCGGATCAGAAGAGCCTGATGCAAAGCGGCCCACCATCTCTCATGCTCCTAAAGGATGTTGACCTTGAAGGAGAGAAAATTGAACTAATGGTGACACTAGAACGAATGAATGAGTTCAAGAAAACGGTAGTCTCGGCGTCTCATCTACAACTTCCTTTTTCTAAGTTCGACATCGAGAAAGTTGATGGCAGCCCAGCCAGTCAGGAAGAACTTGAGAAGGCTGAAGGGACAATTGTTGTCGTAGCAGAGAGTAAGAGAAAGCCTAGCAGGAAGTACTTAGAGGTCTTTCGAGCGGACGCAGTTTTGTTGCGTCTGAAGTAGCCGCTTAGCCTTTTCGGAGACGTCCGTAACGTAAACGGAACTCGCAGACGGAGTATTTCAGTATTCCAGCAAGATCAATGCTATCCATGATCTTGCTGTTGGCTGATGTTGGTCCGGTCCGCAGGATACCAGGGACGGCACACGATCGAATGTTACGGCAGCTCTTGTTTATTCTCCGCGCTTTGTTTTCTTAGAAGTGACTTGAAGTCTTCTCGGCGAGGGCCATGGGCTGTGCGTATGAAAACCTACACCGTATTCATTCTTATTGTCACACTGTCGCCACAGGTATCTTTGAGCCAGCAGCTAGATGTTGATCGGAATTGGGAAATTCCTAACGTGGACAACGGACTCGACGACGTTGTCGTGACGATGCGTTCTCTCATAGACAAACGGGATCGCTTCGTCGCGACAGGGCGATCCTTAAAGGCGGGAAGCGACCAACAGGAGTACTTCAAAGCCTTTCCGCCAATCGAAGACGAGCTGAATCGGCTTGCCGCGATTGAGTCCGAGTATCGAGGCTCCGCAAGC
>DNPC01000519.1 GCA_003501565.1 Planctomycetaceae bacterium
GTCGCCCCGAGATTCTAGCCGTGAGATTTTTGCCCCGAGACTCCAACCCCGCTGCGATTGATCTCCGGCGGCTTCAATAGTAACGCAGCGCCCGCCGGGACGTAACCACTCCACCCGCGATGGATTCTTGGCGGTACTCGATAGTTATTTCAGGCCACCGCGACTACCGAGAACGGCGTCACGAAAAATACCGCCTGGATTGCGGGCGGCTTTGTCGCTCAGAACTCTGGCATCTTCTACGATTGGAATCAAGCGCCTGGTAATCGTGTCGATGTTTTGAAGCGAATTCACCACAGAATAGTACAGCTCAGGATCTTCCATCAGCAGCGCCAACGTCCCTTCACCATTGGTGATTCGCTGTATGAGTTGCCGGGCTGGGCCGACGACACCACGCAGGTCCGTGATTAGAGAGTCCAGATTGTTAACAGTCGAACTAACGCTGCTTGCGATCTCACCACCCTGCTGACCAAACGGCTCCGTGAAGTCTTGCAAGTTGTCGACCACGCCTCCAAGCCCTTGTCCAACGCCTTCGAAGGTCGCGAACATCGTCTCCGTCTGACCGAGTACATTGTCCGCACGTTTCATCAGTGCCGGCAACCGCTCTGAGAGAATGGCGATAGTTTCTTTCAAATTGGGGTCGGAAACCAAGCTGTCAATATTGACTAGGGCTTTGTTCAAATTGCCAAACGTCTCGTCGATATTGCGAGTGATCCGTTGAAGTTCGCCATTGCTGCCTCCCAAAGCCGTTCGAAAGTCCATCGAAAGTGTGGTTATCTCGTTCGCAGCACGTTCAATTGAATTGAGTGTCGAGGCGAAATTACCTTGCATCTCGCCAAAGGCTGCCATGGGCTCCGGTGCAACGGTACCGCCGGATAGAAAGTCACCGTCCTTTAGTATTGCTTCCGCTGCGGTCTTCTCAGGCGCGTCCAAAATCCCATTGGCCGGACTGCCAGCAACACCATCGAATCGAGTAAGCAGATTCGCGCTGCTGGGTGGACGAAACTCGACCACTGCGTCATTGGTAATAATTGACTCGATGCCAATCTGAGGTTGCTCACCAGCATAAACACGATACTGAGAGTCCAATTCCAACAACAGATCCACACCGCCGGAGGTTAGCAGAGCTTCGTTCTCGCGAAGTTTGATGCTCTTTACTCGGCCGATGCGCACACCGTTTTTGCGCACCGGTGTATCTGTTGCGACTCCGGGTGCGGCGTCAAAACGAATCGTTACAACGTACTGTTCTTTGAACAGATTCGGCGCAGCGCCAAAGAACAGTATCAGAATAACGGCAATGACCATGCTGGCTACGACCAACACGCCTACGCCGAATCTGTATCCTTGCTCATTCATTTTGTGCTCCAAGGCATCCGTTGCCGAGTGCTTTATTCAACTTACATTGAACGATAATGGCTCAGGTGTATGCAACACCGCTACGGCGATTGCTGCTATCCGCCCGCCCGCAAGAGCTCACCAGTCAAACTTCCCTTGGTGACGCTGCGATCGTGCCCACGAACTTGCTAGCCGCCAGGATATTTTTCTAGCAAGTTGGGTGTGTCTCCGAATCCGTCAAACGCATCACGTTTCAGCTCCATGAGTCGCTCTCCGGCTTCTCCGTTGACGAATTGTGAAACTCGCTTGTCATGTGTTTGCTTCAGTTCATCAGGTGTGCCATCGAAAATAATCTGCTGTTCACCTCGCTTCAGTCGCGCGAATGGGTATAGCATGATGACGCGATCGGCAACTTTATAGGTCGTTCGCATATCGTGGGTGATGATCAGACTGGTCACGTCCGAGTTGTCGCGAGTCCGCATCATCAACTGATTAATCACGTCGCTCATAATCGGATCGAGGCCCGTAGTGGGTTCGTCATACAGCAGCAGTTCTGGATTGAGCACCAGCGCCCGCGCAAGGCCAACCCTCTTGCGCATACCACCGGATAGTTCTGCCGGACGTTTGAAGGCGACGTTCTCCGGCAGGCCAACTACGCCCAGCGCATCCAACACGATGCGATCCAATTTGCGACCAGTTGCGATGTTGTGTTGCACAAGCGGGAAGGCGACGTTTTGTCCGATTGTCATACTGTCAAACAGCGCCGCGTTTTGAAAAACAAAGCCAAACTTACGACGCAGCCGGGTCATATCAACGTCGCCCAGCGCGTTGATGTTCGTTCCGTTGTAGAGCACTTCCCCTGCCGTTGGGCGGTTGAGTCCCACGACCGACTTGAGCAGCATCGTCTTGCCACATCCGCTTTCACCGATGACTACCACCGTCTGGCCTTTAGGAATCGATAGGTTGATTCGATCCAGGATCGTCTGCCCATTGAACTTAAGTGTAAAGTTGCGCAACTGTACTTGCCCATCGTCTTTACCCGAATCGCGCGCAGCGGACGACCGTGCGACCACTTGTTGTATGGCAGCATCTTGTGGATCAGTCGGAGCGTGTGTTACGTCTTCGTTCATATGTTCGAATCGGCTGCTCTTGAGCACCTGGACCCTCCACAACAGCCACTCCCAAGGGAAATGAGTTGCCGGAGCCTAAAACAACTTCTTACCTCCGTAGGGCCAAATGGATAGGAAGATCGACTGGAGTACGATGTTGAGTGCTAAATCGATGACGAGAATAAGGACAAAGCTGAATACGAATGCGGCAGTCGCCGCCCGGCCAACACCCTCCGCTCCAGCTGTGCAGTTAAAGCCACGGTAACAACTGACGATGGCAATCGTGCCTCCGAAGAACAAACTCTTGAAGATCCCAACGAAGAAATCCCAGCCGCTGACAAACTGCCGACTGTTGCTCAAGTACTGGTAGTGGTCGACTCCAAGCATCACAACGGCATAAAAGTAGCCACCAACGATCCCCATAAAGTCCGCCATGATCGTCAGGGCCGGAATCAACAAAATGCATGCGAGAAAACGTGGCACAACCAGATAGTGGATTGGGTTCGCCCCCATACTGGTTAGCGCATCGATCTGTTCGGTAACGCGCATCGTTCCCAACACGGCGGCCATTGCACTTCCGACTCGCCCGGCCAACATAGTGGCCGCTAACACAGGTCCCAATTCCCGAACGAGCGAGTAGTTAATAACCGCTCCCATCTGACTCTCTAGCCCTAGATCTCGGAACTGGTTGTAGCTCTGATTCGCCAACACCATTCCGATGAAAGTACCGGTCAAAGCGACGACCGGCAAACTCAGGACGCCTACATGATAGAAGTTCGGAAGGATGGTTCCCTGTCGGGGCAGAGAAGTAAACAACCAAACGAACATGCGACCGGTGAAGATGGCCATATCGCCGAGACTCAGCAAGGCGTCGACGACCAATTTGCCCCAGTCGCTGATCCAGTTATAAACCGCTCCGCTATCGCCAAGCTGTTGGCTGGCGGGCTGCTGGCGGGCTGAGGTTGTCATGACGGGCCTGTTGACAGCACTTTGTGTTGCAAGCTAAACGTAAACGGTCGGCCTTCGGCTCTCGCGCTGTTAAACTTTATCGGTTAAGCAAAGGCTGAGGCTTCAGTAAGACTGAAGATCGACTCCAAACATGGTTTGCAGCAGTGCTCTGAGTCTCGCTCGCGCTGGGGCGGCCCGTTGGCGAGCGCAGGCGAGTACCCCTGAGCGCGGTGTGTTCGGCCAGGTAAGTAACCAGGGAGGGCCAACAGAGATTTCACCCCACAACTTCGAATCCAACATGCCCGCGGACCAAATTAGATTTGATGTTATTACGCTCTTCCCGGACATCTTTACCGGATACCTGGGAGAGAGCTTGCTAGCAAAGGCGATCGAAGCTGGCTCTGTTGAAGTCGTCTGTCATAACTTGCGTGACTGGTCGACGAGCAAACATAACAAAGTAGACAGCCCACCCTATGGTGGCGGTCCCGGGATGCTTCTTCAGGTAGAACCCATTGTTCATTGCGTTCGAGAAGTCCAAACGCTTGATCCTCGCCCGGCCCATTTGATTGCTTTGACGCCGACTGGCCGGAGATTGCGACAGTCCGTTGTCGCCGAGCTAGCAACCCACCGGCGAATTATCTTGCTTTGCGGCCGGTACGAAGGTTTTGACCAACGTGTGTTCGATATTTTGAAGCCAGAAGAAATCAGTTTGGGAGATTTCGTTCTCAACGGGGGTGAAGTCGCCGCAATGGCCATCATGGACACTACGATTCGGCTAATTCCAGGCGTTGTGGGAGATCACGAAAGCGTTGTCCAGGATTCGTTCTCTGACGACCGATCGCTTGAATTTCCGCAATACACGCGGCCCCGCGAGTTCGAGGGACATAACGTCCCAGACGTACTGCTCAGCGGTCATCATCCCAAAATTGCAGCGTGGCGAAAGGAACAGAGTCTGGCCCGCACCGCAAATAGACAGCAATCGGAAGAGCAGGGCGGTGGCTCCCCTTCTTAAGCTCTATCGCGGCCAACTTTAGATTTTGCTATACGCATCTGGGTACTCGATTCGCTCATGAGTGAGAAGCACGATGCAGCCGCAGCAAACGCCACCACCGGTAACAGTGAACAGCAACGCGCCTGAATTAGCGTCACCTCCAAACGACCGTCGCTCAACAGAGTACACGGACTTCCTATATAGCTGCATGCAACGCCGCCTGGAATTGGCGGAGTCCTTGCTCGAATTGCAACGCCGGCAACCCAGCAGTGCTACCGAAGAAAACTCGGATGCACTGATCGGCGTACTGTCGCGCAAACAATCTCTCTTGAACTCGCTAGCCCGACTTCAGCAAACCCTCACGCCCTATCTTGAAGACGATCCGGAGTCACGGGTTTGGTCAGAACCGGGTCAGAGGGCACAATGCCAAGAACTCTCGGCAGCCAGCCAGCAGATCCTAGAAGAGGTCTTGCAAGCCGATAGCCAGTTGCTGGACGCGGCGACGGCTCGCCGTGAAGCTATCGCCGCCGAATTGCGAGATAGTCGGAGTGCGATCACGACCAAGAACGCTTATCAAGGCGAAGGCGGTACCGCCGGTAGTCGCTTGGATATCGGCGGAGTGTAAAAAACTGGCAAGACCGTTTGCAAAGGTAACATTCGAGGGCAAAACATGTGGCAATCATGGCTAAATGGTTCTTCCCTGCCAGCGCTTGAACAGTCCGCGGCGTTTGCACAGAAACGTCACTTAGTTCTGGCTGGCAATATCGCGAACATTGACACGCCCGACTACAAAACCCGTGACCTCTCGGTGGACGCATTTCACAGTGCTCTACGTGAGGCAGTGGATAATCCCCAGGCTACCCCCCAGCGGTATAGCGATGAGATTGTCCCCAACCCCATGGAACAAGTTCGCGACGTTGGTAATCAAGTTCTCTTCCACGACGGCAGCGACGTCAGTCTGGAAGAGCAGGTCACAGAGCTTTCGAAGAACCAGTCGACACACAACATGGCGATCTCGCTCATGCGTTCTCAGTTCCGGACCCTACAGGTCGCCATTCAGGAATCCGTGGCGGTTTAAGGATCCGAATGCACTTGCGTTGGGATCGCAGCATTACCTACAGTCATCCTCGTCTCGTGAGACGAATTGGCGTCGCCCTTCGATAGAAAACTTCAGCAGGTAAAGCAACGTTTTCCACCGACGGAACACGGTCGTCGATTTGCATCACGGATCGCTACAGGGCTACTTGGACACGGCACGATTGACAATCGATTCCACCCAAGCAGGGGAACGCCGCGACCGAGAATGCCTGTAACACGGTAAAATAGAGCGGTTGTTCGGAATAAGACTAACCTTTCGTTTTGCTTTTTCCGACATACCGTTAAAGACACGCCCGGGCCAAGGATGGCACAAGGTGCGTACGCACATACGCCGAAGGACCGCAAGTATGAAAATCGTTGACTTCAAGATTGCCCGCAAGCTCGCGTTACTGGCATTGTGTGGCATTGGCTTGACCGGCTGCAAGTCGGCAACATGGATGCCCGGCAGCAAGCTATTGTCCTCATGGAATCGGGATCCCGATCCTTCGCTGCTGGCTAGCGATACCGAAAACGAATACCCGGCCAGCCCAGCGGACCAGTTCGAACCAGCCAACGTTGCGTCAATCGGCAACTCCGGCGGAGCATCCACATCACTGGCGGCCAACCGCAGTGCTGCGGGAGCTGGCCTGGCTGCCTCTGCGAACGGCTACGGCGCCAGTGGATACAGCACGGGGCAGTACCAAACCGGTGGTTACCCCGGCGGCACGTCAGGTAGTAGCCCATACGGTAGCACGAACACTCCAGACGTCACGCTCCCAACTGACGTGGCCAACAGTTTGGCCAGTGGCACGTCCGGCTCGAGCCCATACGGTGGCGCTGCGAGCACATCGGGACAATCAGCGTATGGCACCGCGGGCTATGGTCAAAACACCTACGGCAGCCAAGTCAACACAAACTCCGGTTCAACTCCGGCCTATCCTGCATCAGGGACGGCGGGCAGCTACGCCACACAGTCAAGCACCGCTGGCTACGCGACCAGCGGCGGATCTGCCTACGGTTCACCTAGCGCCAGTTATCCCACCGGTTCAACTGGCAGCTCGATGGCAGCCAGCGGGAATGGCGGCCTCGGAATGCCGAATCTTCCATCAGCACCAGCTGCTAGCTCGTTAGGCGGTCTCCCGACTGCGACGTCCTCCGGAGCACTGCCTAGCTCGGCAAGCGCCAGCAGCTCACTTTCCGCCCAATTGCCGAACTTGCCCAACACGGCAACGGCGTCCGGTCCTGCCCTAGGTGGAACCGCAGACTCATCCGGCACGACCGTGGCAGGTGGCTACTCCATACCATCGGCCTATCAAGGCGCAACGACGCTTGGCGGTTTCGCCCCAGGAACAACCGGTCGAAGCACCGGATACGACTTCGGAAGCGGTAGCTCGACCGATAAAGCTCCGACCAACACGGCGAGCGGCGCGGGTCAATCGTTCATTCGCTAGAGCGAAGGATGCCCCGGCAGTAGCTGTCCAGAGACATCTGCGGTGGCTACCAGACGATTTCAGAGCTATCGAAGACTGGGCCTTCGATGCAAGTCCGTTTGAAGTCCCAGTCGCCTGCCGTGCCAACTTTCGCGACGCAGGTAAAGCAGATACCGATCCCACAAGCCATCGGTGTTTCTAGCGAAACTTCGCATTTGACACCGTGCTGGCTGGCAATCTTGCTGACAGCTTCCATCATCGGTTCTGGACCGCAGCAAGCGATCCTACGAGACTCAGAACTCGGCTCCGCCAACAAACTCTCTAGGTGTTCGGTTACTAGTCCATGGTGCCCGGCAGAACCATCATCAGTGGCGATATGCACTGCCATCGATGCGGCTGCAAAATCGTCCAATCCAGCCAAGTAACCCTGAGTGCGAGCGCCATAACAAAGCGATACACGATCCGCGTAACCGTTAGGTCGCAGCGCCGAGTATTGCTGCCCTCCGAGCGCTTCTTTACCAAGTGCTAAGAACGGTGTTTGGCCTACGCCACCGGCAACCAGTATTAAATGGTCAACTGCTTCAGTTGAAAACCCGTTTCCTAGCGGCCCCCAGATACTCGCCCAGTCACCGGGACCAAGCTTATCTAGTGCGCTGGTCAGCTTACCCTTCACTAGGTAAACCAGGTCCAAATACCGCTGACCGTCTTGAGTTGTGCCGACATCGTAGATCGCGAATGCCCGACCAATCAACGGATCGTTGCAATCAGGAATTCGGATCATGAAGAACTGCCCTGGGTTCATATCGGCAGGCAGCTGATCGGCGAGCAAACGGACCTTGCGCGTGTCTTGGGCGATCAGATCATTGGCCAGAATCTCGGTCGTAATTGACTGAGCACAGTCTGCGAAATGGGCCATCTTAGGTTTCCTTACACGATAAGGGGCTTTGGGTTTGGTCTGGCCAGCTCACCTAGCCAAGGACGGCACCATGTCATTGGCGCTTCCGTTTAGCGCTTGCGGAAAAAGACGAAAAACCGGCTGGCGTGAATCCTAGCGTATCTCACGACGTCGGCCTATCGTCGACGTGACTTAGCTCCGCCTTTCCCACCGCTAGGGCCGCCGCGTCCTTTGTTCGCGCGACCGCCACTTCCTTTTGAGGGACCGCGCCCGGAACCTGACCGCGTTGCTCCTCGCTTGGTTGCGGCCGGTTTTGCGCCGCGTGCGCCGGTCCGTGCTCCGCGTGCGCCGGTCCGTGCGCCGCGTGTGCCGGTCCGTGCTCCGCGTGCCGTGGACTTCTGGCTACCACTACCGCCCGCGTTGGCCGAACTCTGCTTGCTTCTTCCGCTGGGCGAGCGTTTACGCCCACGCGCTCCTGAACTCCCACGCACTGCCTTTCGGTCAGCCGAACCTCGGCGACCGCTGCGCTGCCGTCCTTGTCGATTACTTTTGGCTTGGTCCGCCTTGGAATCTGTATCGCTTGAATAGCCGAAACCACCTTCGTCGTCTTCCGAGCCGATGACGCTCCCGAATTTTGCCTCACCGCCGAAACCGCCAACGAAATCATCGTCATAGGCATCCGCGAACTCGTCATCGTATTCTTCGAATGCTTGGCTTTCATTCTCTAGCAAATCTACTTGTTCAGCGCTTAGCACTAGCTCGTCGTCATTGACCTGAAATTCAGCATCACTACCGACTAAATCATGATCACTGCTGGTAGCATCCACGGTGTCCAAGGGGGTGACCGTCGGTTTGCCAGGACGGACCTCTTTTGGTGGTGACGCTAAATTGCGTGCCGGAGGGCTCGTCGTTTCGACGCTCTGTTTCCGACCGGACTTTGCGGCGGAGGCTTTCTCACCCTGCTGTCCTTCAGCTCGCTGAACAGATTTCTTAGTTGCTTTGGACAGCGCATAGAGAGCTTTGACTTCCTGCCCTGTTAACATCCGTGAGGCACCGACGGGCAGCTGCCCTAAACGGAGGTTGCCGATTGCAATCCGACGCAGCAAGACCACTTTGTGGCCGGCCCTAGCCAGTATCCGGCGAATCTCCCTGTTCTTACCCTCCGAGAGGACGATTTCGAGCTCGGTACAGCCTTTACGGTTCCGGCGAATCGTCGCACCATCGATCCTGGCAATTCCCTCTGCCAAGTAAACGCCTTTGCGGAGCTTGGCGAGTTCCTCTGTTGTCATGTTGCCAGCGACAACCACAAAATAGGTTTTTTGAACACGATATTTTGGGTGTGCAAGTCGCTGTGCAAGATCACCATCGTTAGTTAACAAGATTAGGCCTTGGCTACTCTTGTCGAGACGCCCAACAGAGAAGACTCGTTCTTGCTCAGGTATCAAGTCAATGACGCGCATACGTCCACTTGGGTCGCTGTTGGTCGATAGCACACCAGGCGGTTTGTTAAGTGCGATGTAGACCAATTTCGGCCTGCGCAGCAGTTCACCGTCAACCTTGATTTTGCTTTGAGTCGGATCAAGTCGAAATGCCAGATCGGTAATGATCTCGCGGTCCACTTCGACGCGTCCCTGTACGACCAACTCCTCAACTTCCCGTCGGCTGCCCAGACCAGCGGAGGCCAGCACTTTGTTGATTCTCTGCAGACTCGGATCACGAGGGCGCGGATTGCGGGAACGTCTACTGGATTTTGCCACGGAAGGGCTCACTTCTGTCGATTCTGCATTCGCGGTTTGCGAAAGCGAGTTTTATCAGGCGAATTCGAGCCATCCAATTGCTCGTTCGGCCTCTATATATTCCTGGATCGCTGCTCAACCCAGTCACGAAACTTAGAACCTATCCGAAAACC
>DNPC01000610.1:0-126 GCA_003501565.1 Planctomycetaceae bacterium
CTAGCGATTCGATCCTCGCGAGCCGCTGTAGAGAACCGACTGCATAGATCCCCGCAATCTTAAACCAGGTTTCGCCGTGACACTCGATATCGCCGGTTGATCGGACCTTCCCGGCCTGCTTCCATG
>DNPC01000610.1:200-943 GCA_003501565.1 Planctomycetaceae bacterium
TCCCGGCCTGCTTCCATGCGTTGAATTTCCCATCGGCGTCTATGAAAACGTTCCGAGCTTCCTGACCTTTATCATCGACCAGAACCAGGGTTTTACCGTTATCAGTTTCGACGAAGGCGAGCTTGCCAGTCGCCTGGACCATGTATGGCCCTGAGGTATCGGCGAAGCCAACGCTGTCGATCACCACCAGAAAACAGACAGCCAACGTCGATCGAAGCGAGCTCAGGCGCAACATCTTACTCTCCAAGAAGCCAAATCAAGCGATGGGCCAAAACAAGAAACTCAACACCTGAGTTTAGCGGATCCGGCCAAGGCAGCCTGGCTGCGTACCAGAATCTCAACTGTCAGTGTGTTTGTACTCAAAGATAATCTCGTCGGGTTGGTTCCCAATTACCCCTCTCCTACCTGACAATAGCCGGTCGCCTGAGCGGCTCAAGTTTCGGGGTTGGTTTTTCCGACGAAGTGTTTTTTCCCGCTGTAGCGTTTCGCCTGGTATGCCCTTCAGATCGCCCTTAGCGTCCCAATTTTGATTTGCGGTCGCATTCTTTAAGAAACAGCACGGTGCTAGTCGTTCTCGCCGGGAATCCGGCCTTGGCTTCTCCGGCTATTTCGTCATACTTTGAGGCCTGTTAAGGAACCCAGACGTGTCAGCTAAGTCACGCTTGCGAGCAATTGAACACGCCGACAGGCAATTCAATAAACTATTCCTTAGCCGAGGGCCGGTAGCTCAGTTGGTTAGAGCA
>DNPC01000610.1:1011-5103 GCA_003501565.1 Planctomycetaceae bacterium
TAGCTCAGTTGGTTAGAGCAGGGAACTCATAATTCCTTGGTCGCGGGTTCAAGTCCTGCCCGGCCTATTTTCTTTATTCCTCGTTTTCGCTGTTCGGTGCCGTTCACCTTTTGTCGTAATGATGACACGTTTGTAGAGCACTTCTGCGACTCGAAACGGGCGTATTTGCTAGGTGATATGGATCCCCACCTTTGACATTGCGAAAACATATTGAATTGCTCATTTACAGTTTCGTCACCTGGCTCAGCTTCTACCTGCTAGGGCTCCCAGAATACTACCAGCAGTGGTACTTGTGGGCAAAGGTCGTGATCGTTGTCGGAGTCACGCTGCTCTATTTCCCCGTGACTCGGCAAACACTGCTGCGATACTGGGATAACGGACAGCATTTCAAAAACTCGTGCTGGCTCGCGCTGTACCTCACAGTTCCGCTCTTTGTTTACGATTACTTGCTCCTGGCATGGTATAAGGGGTTGGGAATTGGATTTGTGGTTCCGTACTGGTACCTCACGTTCTTCTATTTCTCGTTTTGGCTGCAGTTTCCGTTCATTGGTTGGCAGATGGAACGCAAGACAACAACGCATGCGTGATGCAGAGTGCCCGTTTGCAAGTCTGCCTGCCGACGGATTCAAACTGCCTTGATTGCGGTTAGCCTGAATACCGAACTCGCCAAGCTGCTTGTCGGTAACCACGCGGACCTAAAGCCCGGATTTCAATCGGAAAAACGGACAGTCCGAATGATCCTATCGTCGTTTCGTTGCAACTGAATGTGCGGCTAGAATTGCCGGAGGAATGAACCGTGCTCAATGTCCGGCGCACAGTGGAGTTTCGCCGGACGTTGTGAGTTGCAACCGCGAGCCCGCGGCGGCTAAGCAACCTTCGGGAAATGCTCTGCCAGGTGCTGGCGGTAACGTGCAAAATCCGATTCGATTTGTGGATTCTTCATCACGTCGTAGCATGCGAAGGTCGGCAGAGGCTGCATGCCAAAAAATGCAAAACTTAGGTGCATGGGCCGGAAAAGGTCATCAACGCTCATTCCTCGAAAGAATACTTGCGATTCATCGTTGAATGAATCTTGGGGAGCGTTGAATGTCAGCGACAGCATGTAACGCGAATCTGCCAATGCTCCGCCGGTGCCGTATTGTTTACTGGCGTCACTTCGACTGCGACCGTCACCGGCGCAGAGTCGCCCGTCCATGCCAAATGAATACACGAAGTCCATGTACTTCTTAAAGCTCCAAGGAACGCCCATCCAGTTGACAGGAGACTGCAACAACACTGCATCGGCCCAGACGTGTTTTTCGATTTCTGCGTCGACCTCCCATTCGTCTCGCATCGTGGTCAGCTGAGTGTCATAGCCAGCGCTATCGAGATGCTCAATGGCCATTTGAGTTAGCGTTGCGTTTAGCTTGCCTTTCGCGAATTCGTATTCTTCATGGGCATTGATAACAAAGACTTTCTTCATTTTTGATCACTCTTTTTGACGGTGCAGATGTTTGCGTAACGCTCAGTCAATCTCAATAGCCACCCTTGGGCATACTTAAATGGTCAGGTCCCACAATTTAGCTTGATAGTCTTTGCAACCCTGAATGACTTCGTCGGGACATACGGTTCGGAAGTCATGATGTTCTTCGGGGATTACTTCTACCATTCGATCGATCATCAGCTGTGGGTCAAATTCAAGGTCATCCCCCTTGAACTTCTCCTGAATCTCACGAATGGGTGATTCTGCCGTGAAGTTCCGTTGGGGATCGTACCACTGATCGAGTGTATCGTACATGCGATGATTGAACCCAGTCGAGAACGGTCCAGGATTGATAGTGCAGATTTGGACGCCCGTTTCTTCGAGTTCCTCTCGCATCAGTTGAACGATGGCTTCCAGCGCGTGTTTGGATGCGCAGTAAGGTGCTAAAAAAGGGAAAGTGGAGAAGCCGACGATCGAGGATACAAAAACCACTTTGCCTCTTCCCCGTTCGACGAATTTTCGAACGAACGGCTGAGTGAATTCAAGGGTTCCAAAGACGTTTACATCAAATACGCGGCGTACCCTTTCGACTGGGATTTCTGCGATGGGACCCGTTTCGCCGGTTGCAGCGTTATTGACCAAAATATCTAGGTCGTAGGATTGTGCTGTCTCCCAGTCACTTGGATCGGTAAGGTCGATCTTCAGGATTTCGAGCTCAACGCCAGCGGCTTCAGCATCCTTGCGCAGAGTCGTTGCTTGCGGCCAAATCTCGACGCCTGCGATGACGCGATGACCACGTTTGGCTAGTCCAATCGCCGCTCCTCTTCCAAGACCAGTAGCGGCTCCAGTTATCAATATTCGTTTCGACATGTTTCGCTTCACTTGGGTTTCAGGGAATCTTGCAAAGTAATCCTGGCGGCGACCGTCAGATGATCTTGTTCGTCTTGAAAATCTGTGGCTTCGTTGCCAGCAACCGATCCATGGCCTCGATCGCGGCCTTCAAGTGCGGCGTTTGCCAGTGCGCGTCTTCAGCGGATTGATCTACCCAGCGTTCGAAGGACAGGATCGTATTGGGGTCCGACGCATCACGGTAAAAGCCGTATTCGACACAGCCTGGTTCTTGCCGAGTAGCGGCTGCTAGCGTCGTGAGCTCTTCAATTAATTCGTCAATCATTCCCGCGTTGGCGGGTAAGACGGCGATCGTATAGACGTTTCTATGCATCATTCGCCTCGTTTCTCTTGGGAAAGGATCGGAAGAATGGTCGGCACTGGTTCGATCACCGCATTGGCGACCAACCGGTTGGTAGGTTACCAAAGGCAGTGTTGCTGGTCAACCAACCAGATGGTAGAATCGTGATCATGAAAGAAAGATTGTTGGATGCGGCTGAAGAACTTGTACAACGCAAGGGATTGAACGGCGTTACATTCCAGGACCTTGCAGACGCTGTCGGTCTACGCAAACCCAGCGTTTTCCATCACATCCGGAATCGTGAGGAACTCGCGATCGCCCTGATCGCGCGCTGCGGTACCAAACACGGTCCGCAATACGCCGCTGTCATCGGGCAAGACCTAAACGCATCGCAAAAGCTGCTACAGCTCACGGAGATCTTCGAACAGGGTCTAACGTCTGGCCGCCCGTGTTTGCTGGCATCGATCGCATCGGGCATTGAGTCGCTTACTGAACCAGCGACGGAGCAACTAAAGATTGCGGCTGATGCATCGATCAGCCGCTTTTCAGAAGTCTTTGTGCAAGGCCGCGAAGAGGGCTCGCTTGATTATGAAGGTTCGCCCGTCGATGCCGCCACCGCCTTTTTTGCAATGATGCAAGGTCTCCAGGCGCTGTGCAAAGCAAAAGGCGATGCGGTAGGTTTCAAAGGGGCCGCTCGCAGTTATGTTAAGTCATTAACTGCAGATAGCTCTTGATTTCGCGGGTGTGCAAACACGTTGATCGTGGTGCAATCGGCACATTCGGAATTGCTGATTGCTTTTGCATGAAGGTCTGATAGTTTCGCGACCGCCTTCCTGACTTTCGGGCGGTTCCGGATTTAGATAGAGCTTCGTGAGTCGTTTCGACCTTCCACTTTCATTCAACAAGTAATAGCCCAGCAGCATGCGGTCCATCTACCTCGACTATGCCACAACGACTCCGGTTGCGGCCAGTGTTCGAGATAAGATGCTTCCGTTTCTAAGTGAGTTTTACGGGCACCCGGCAAGCTGCCACTGGTTCGGCAGAGCGGCCAACGAGGCGATTGAAGACGCAAGAAGCTGTGTCGCGACGCTTATCGGCTGCCATCCCAGTGAACTAGTCTTCACATCTAGTGGTACAGAAAGCATCAATCTCGCGCTTCTGGGTGCTGGTAGAGCGATCGCGCGAAGCGAGACCGATGTTCGTCCTCACATTATCATCTCCACGCTCGAACATACTGCTGTGACCGCTTGTGCGGAGCAGCTTCAAAGAGATGGATGGACAGTTTCGCAGGTCGGATGTGACCAAAACGGAATCGTAAGGCTTGATGAGCTTGAGCGATTAATCCGTAACGAAACGCGACTGATTAGTATTATTCACGCGAGTCATCGGATCGGCACGCTACAGCCAATTCACCAGGTTGTCGATCTCTGTCGTGACACTG
>DNPC01000610.1:5162-21569 GCA_003501565.1 Planctomycetaceae bacterium
TCTCTGTCGTGACACTGAAATTATCGTGCATACTGACGCATCGCAATCCGTGGGAAAGGTTGAGGTAGACGTGGAGGGACTAGGCGTCGACTTACTCAGTTTTAGCGGTCACAAGATGTATGGCCCTAAGGGCGTTGGCGGACTCTACACGCGAATGGGAGTTGATCTAGAACCCATTCTGTTTGGTGAATCGACTGAGGCTGGGTTAAGAGCTGGCACCAGCAACGTGGCGGGAATCGTCGGGATCGGCCAAGCCGCTAAACTAGCGCAACATGGACTCGAATCATCGATCGATCGAGTCAGTGAATTGCGCGATCGTTTCGTACGCCAACTGCGCGAGAACCTAGCTGGAGAATTGATCGTGCACGGCGAGTTTGCCGAGCGGGTTCCAGGCATCATTAGCATTCGATTGCCGAAAGTTACGGCCGAAGACTTGCAGCAGTGGATCCCCGAGATTTGCTTCGGTCCCGCCCAACGCCGAAGCGATGCCGCGGCCTTGAGCAGTGTAAGTGACAACTTCGGCCCGACCGATCATCAATCGCCTTACACCCTACGCATCGCAATCGGCTGGAGCACTTCCCAAGACGAACTGGACCAAGCCGCTCAGCTGATCGTGACCGCTATCGAGTCTTTGCAGTAGACCGCTGGGCATGGCCCGTTGTTACTGGCCAGTGTTTTCCTCTCTGTGCAGTGTTTGTGGTATCATTCTCGATCCACATTTTACGGTTGCTTTGTTTTGCGAAGCAACCTCTCACCAACAGTCTGCAAGCCAAGTGAAAACAGCGCTTGGCGAGTCTCCTCAACCAAGGAATGCACCTATGCGATTTGGTAGTGTTTTTCTGGCCGCCACGATCGGTTGCGCGATCTTACAAAATGCAAAGGCAGATGTAGAACTGCCCAATGTGTTCAGTGATCACATGGTGCTTCAGCAGAAGCAAGAGAACAAAGTCTGGGGACGTGCAAAGCCGGGCGAATCCGTGACAGTGACCTTCCGCGACCAGTCGCATTCCGCAACGGCTGATGCGGCTGGCAATTGGCACGTAATGCTGGAAGCCGAAGAGGCCAGTCACGATCCGGCCACGCTGACCGCAAAAGGAAGTAGCACGGTCACCATCGAGGACGTTTTGGTCGGCGAAGTTTGGATATGCTCTGGGCAATCCAATATGCAGTGGAGTGTGTCACAGACTAACGACCCCGATTTGGTCAAAGTTTCAGCGAACTACCCGCTGATCCGGATGATCAATTACCCTCGCGTCGGAGCTCAGAGTCCCGTTTGGACGCATCCGAAGCATCAGTGGATGGTTTGTTCTCCGGAGACGGTTGGGTCCTTTTCCGCTGTCGGCTATTTCTTCGGGAGACAGCTGCACCAAGTCCTGGATGTACCGATCGGTCTGATCAACAACGCTTGGGGCGGTTCGGCTTGTGAGGCTTGGATTGCCCGCGACGTCATGGAAGAGACTGGCGACTATGCATATCGATTAAAGGTATATGACGACATGGCTCAGCAGCTCGATGACTTAACCGCGAAGAAAGAACTCTCGGCGGATGAGAAAAAGAGGAAGGCGAGCCTGACCAGGAATCTAACAGGCAATCATCGCCCGGCGAACATTTACAACGGAGTGCTTAAGAGCCATCTTGGATATGGCATTCGTGGTGCAATTTGGTACCAAGGCGAAAGCAATGCAGGTCGGGCTTACCAGTACCGCAAGCTATTTCCATTGATGATCGCAAGCTGGCGTGAAGAGTGGGGACAAGGTGATTTTCCGTTCTACTGGGTTCAACTGGCAGATTTCCGGGCTGAGTCTGAAGCACCTGGCGAAAGCAATTGGGCGGAACTGCGCGAAGCACAAACGATGACCATGGATAAGCTGGCGAATACCGGCGAAGCTGTGATTATCGACATTGGCGAAGGCAAAGATATTCACCCTCGTAATAAAGTTGATGTCGGACGAAGGTTAGCTAGGTGGGCGCTTGCCAAACAGTATGGTGTCGACATTGCTTACCAGTCGCCGCGATATAAGTCCATGGAGCAAAAGGACGGCAAAATCACTTTGAGTTTTGATGCCGTTCGCGGCGGTTGGCGGCCGTTTGACGTTAAGAGCCCGGTTGGATTTGCGATCGCTGGGGAGGACCGGAAGTTTGTTTGGGCCGAAGCCAAGATCGTTAACGACACGATCGAGGTTTGGAGCGACGCGGTCAGCGAGCCTGTTGCAGTTCGTTACGGATGGGCGGATAACCCTGTTTGCAATATGTTCACAGGCCTGAATCTACCTCTAACCCCTTTTCGTACTGACGACTGGCCGGGGATAACGGTCGACGCGAAATAGCTGCGCTGCAAGTGCGATAGGCTACCGTTATTGCCGACGCGCTCAACCGCTGGCAAATCGCTTTTGCCAATTAAAAGAAAAGGCCGGGAAATTTCTGAGAGAAATTCCCGGCCTCTTGTGGAACACGCGTCAATTATCTTGCCTGCCGGAATCATGGCGGCATCACGCCGGATTCTTCACTGGCAAGGCACAGCGATTTGACCCAAGCTGAGCCAATCGGATTACATATCGATTTCGAAGCCCTTGCGGCTTTCACGCGATAGGAACGTATTGGCTTCATCGTCTCCGACGATTTCTCGTGCGTCAGGATCCCATTTCATGGGCCGGCCTAGTCGCATTGCGATGTTCGAAAGGTGGCAGATCTCCAGCATTCGGTTGTGTGTCCAAACATCGGAGATTGGCTGTTTGCGATCTTGCATGCCTTCGATGAAGTTCGCGGTATGATTCTCACTAACCGGCCCTCCGTACACTTCTTCGACGGCTCCCTCGGGCAGTGGATTATCAGCTAACTCTTCCACGGGTTTGCCGACGATCTTGCCTCGATTAACAAAGAAACGACGCCCTGGTTCTTCCCCCGTGAACATGATGCCATTATCACCTTCGCTCTTGATCGTTAGTTCGACATCATCGGGCATATCCACTTTGATTTCGAACTTGGTGGCCGCATTGTATTGATCTGCAACCGTCGGGTGCCCATCTTTGTATTCAACCGGCAGCTCGTACTTGACTGGCGTAACCTTGCTTGGTCCGGTGTCGCTAGCGCCCAGTGCCCAACAAGCGATGTCGACATGGTGGGCGCCCCAGTCGGTCAGCTTTCCTCCTGAGTACTCGTGCCAGTTGCGGAACGAGTAATGGCAGTTACTGTAAAGAGGAACACCTCCGCCGTAGCCTTCACGCATTTTCGGTAGCGCGCGGTAATCGACCGCAGGAGCTGGACCGAGCCACGTGTCCCAGTCCAGTCCCTCGGGCACATCGGTGACTGGGATCTTTGGCGATGCGATCATGCCATTGATGCCGCATGTAACAGACTTGACCTTCCCAATGCGGCCAGCTCGCACCAACGCAATCGCCTGCAAAAACCGCTGCTCAGATTCAGTACGTTGCATTGTGCCGACTTGGAAGATGCGGCCCGTTTCCTTTACCACCTTCTCAATCAATTTGCCTTCGGCGATGGTTAGCGTTAGCGGTTTCTCGCAATAGACGTCTTTGCCCGCTAGCATCGCCTCGACTGCGATCTTTGTATGCCAGTGGTCTGGCGTCGCAATCATCACTGCATCGATGTCTTTACGCTCCAGAATCTTGCGATAGTCTGCGTAAGCATCAGGCTTTTTCGTTTGCTCTTTCGCAGTTTTTTCAACGTTATCGCCGAGCACATTCTCATCGACGTCTGCTAGTGCGGCAAAGTCAGCGAATTTGAAAGACTTTTTGGTAATCGTCCACCCCTGGTTGCGCAGGCCAATAGTTGCGAAAACGGGTCTTTCGAGCGAAGAGTTGTATCCCATTGAGCGGCGGCCAGACGCTACCACGGCAGCTGAGCCCAGTGCAGATGCACTTTGCAAGAATGAACGTCGATTGTTTCGTGTAGACATCAGAGGGATCCAAATAGGGAGGATTGAAATGAACGAGAAAGTGCCGGAACGGCGGACAATTGAGTAGTCTCTAGAACGCGTGGCTTTAAATGGAAATGAAGTCTTGCCGAACCAGCAATCTCCACCCGCAAAAAAGCCGTGCTATTGTAATCCAAGTGGACCGGAAGTTTGAATGACTGCCAATTCCTGGAACTAGTGGTTTGTTGGCGATTGTTGCTGCTGGAAGGTGCGTTGTGCAGAACCAAAAACTGTACGAAAGTGAATCAGAACATTTCGCGGATGATTTCTGCAACTTCGTCCCAAACGTCCGCGGCTTGGTAGAAATCCACATCCATCCAACGAATTGCTGCATCGCCTTCGGCCTGTGATTTAACGGGATGTCCCGGACGAATTGGAATCTGGCCACTGGGTCCCATCGCCAAGCGGCCTTCCGTATCCTCACCGACGAGATAATTGGCGAGTTTCGTAGCTGCCACCGGATGCGGGGCGTCCTTCATTACCGAAACCGAATTAGGAATCCTTAAGGTTCCAACCTCGGACGATCTCTGATCGGGAAAAATGATTTTCACTGGTAGGCCTGCCGCGATCTCAACCAAGGCGTCGTCAGTGTCAGTCAGGCCGAATGCCTTACCGCCCGATGCTACCATTTGTGCAACCTGTTTGTTGCCGCTTAGGACAGTCGCATTTTCTTTGAATCGTTCAAAAAGTCCCGTCGCTTTCTCTTTGCCCAGACGCGAATACAGTACGGCGAAATGTGTCGCGGTCGTTCCGTAGGCCGGAGACGCGAAACAGCCCTTGTCGGCGAACACTGGATTGGCCAAGTCTTCGACGCGGCTTGGGTATTCGTCTGGTGTAAGCAATTCCGTATTAACCAGTAAGATCCTTGCTCTGGCTGCAAATCCGACCCAGGTCCCTTTGCGGCTTTGCATATTCTGGGGCCAATTTCTTGGAATATCCCAACTGACCTTCTTCAGTAGGCCTTCTTTTTCCAGTCGCAGCGTGTGAAGAATTTCGTTATTCCAGAAAACATCGCAGCGAGTTCGTTGAGCTTCGTTTTGTATACGAGTTACGAGACCAACCGTTTTTGTCGATTCGATGTCGTATTGGATCGCAAGATCGACGCCTTCGTTGCGTCGCGCGAAAGCCGATAGTATCGGAGCCGCAAATTCACGATCGGCGGCCGAGTAAATGACGACTTCGTTCTCGGGCTTCGCGATGCAGCCCAAATGCGTGGCTAAAAGCAGAAGGCCAGCCAGCCTCAGAGCTATATGTCCGCGTAGCAATCTAAGCAAATGTAACATTTCGTATCTTGGCGTTTGATTTGCGGTACACAACTGCTTTGCGGTACACAATGTGCAACTCAGAAGACTATTTGCCAGGCACTTGCATCGGGGGGCGTGCCGCACGCGTTATCCGCTCGGGAGTGTAGTTGCTGGAGCTTCGCTTGGAGAGCACTTTGACAGAGATGATCTCGTCCGGGATCGCTTTTGACTCACCCTTTTTGGAATCCTTGTCGTCGGGATTGATTCTCGCTAAATTTCCGAGGATGAAGTCGCCACGGATGACGCGCCCGAACGCCGTGTAGTTTTCGTCCAGCTCTGGAGTTGGACTGAACGCAATGAAGAACTGTGTGCTAGCGGAATCACGAATGTCGTTGGCGAGTGCCATGCCAAGTGTGCCACGGAAGAAATCTCGAGCATTCGTGGCGTCTCGTTCACTTGGGATAACAAACCCTCCGTCGCCCGAACCATCGTCATTTGGACAGCCGGTTTGAGCGGCATAGTGATCGATAACTCGGTGGAACTTTCGACCATCGTAGAATCCACTTTCGACCAAGGCGATGAAGTTGGCGACAGTGTTCGGAGCTTGGTTTTCGAACAGTTCGATCTCAAAGACGCCTTTGGTGGTGGTGATTTCAACAACCGGCAGGGGTGGTCCTGCAGCATCCTCTTGCCGAAGCTGCTTTTCCCGCTCCCAGCGCCGCATCAGCAATGGCAGTTCATCGCGCGATTTGGCCAACAACTCCGAATTGGGGTTCTGTGCCTCAAGGCCATCCATAAGCTGGGAGGCTCGCGAATACTCGTTGGTCGCAATAGCAGCCAGAAAGCAGCGCCGTGGTAGATCAGGCTCGGGGTAGCCCATTTCCATGAGTGCATCGCAACCGGCTATCACCCCAGCGAAGCGATCGTTTTCGACTTCCCGCTTTGTCCATGCAGCAACCATCTTGGTTAGTTTTTCGGTTTCTCGTTCTGTGAGATCTGCGGTGGTCATCTCCTCGATGGCCGCAGCCATCATCTTTTGATGCAGCTCATTCCCTTTTTCCATCATGCCGATAAATTCGCCGTAGAGCTTGCGACTCGGAGCTCCAATTGGAGTGACGTTGTAGCGAATAATCTTCTCACGCATCGCTTTCAAATGCTCACGCAGCACATCGCAAGCCTGCTGAAACGCCTCAGTTTTGGGCTTTATCCGCTGTTCCAGCAGTTCGCGTTCACGCTTGGCTGCATTGATCTCTTGGGGTGACATTTCTTGTGCTGCGGCAGAACCGTTGATAGCGCAAAGGATGCTTAGAAAAGCAGCAGACAAGCTCATCAGCAACAGGCGGTTGTTGAACACTGAGTTAACCAAGGGATCGAGTAGGTTGTTGAATTGGGTGGTGAGGGGCTGTTGTGGCGAAATTCCCGGCGTCCATTGTAACAGCCATCTAAATTTGGTTTAGCGGGCAGTAAATCCGAAACCGTAGCGTGGAAACTGGAACAAGAGTTGCAGTTCGCGGTTCCGAGGACGCTGAGACGGCCCTGCGACATCTACTGTCCAAGGTAAATGCTAGCCGCAGATGTCTTTCACCCGTGCGAACTACAGAAATTTGCGACCCGTCTTAGTTCAGCGCGGGTTGGAAGTAATGCAGGACCCAAAGGCCACACTTGTATCCACTTTCGATGCCCCACTCGCCAGCAACCACCCTTTGAGACCATAAAGGCGAGTACGGATTTGAGTTCAGGCCAGTTCGGATTGGCCCTGCGAGCAGCGAAAATCGCTTCACCTTCGTTGCCAAGCCCATATCGCTTGGCGGACCAGCTATGATGAATCGGACGATCGATCCACTCGAACCGCGTGCAGCAGCCGAAGCCGGCCGACCGTTCGGTCTGCAATTCAAGTTATCTGCCTTGAACAATTACCACGTTTGGCAATCCGTATTCACCGAGGGTAGCATCTAGCATGATGACGCGATGGACTCGCAAACTCGTCATCAGAATCGCCGCGCTTGGCGGCGTATCGACAGAGCTACCAACGCTAATTGGCTGTTTTGCTGTCTTGGTAGGCATTACGCCGTGGGCTTCGAATGTCACTGCGGCGGATCCTGCAGATGCACGAGCCGCCTTCTATTCCGGTCAATACGAAAAATGCATCGAGCTGTGCCGAGCGGAAGTTGAGCGTGGTGTCTGGAATGTGTTCTGGTCAAAGCAGCTGGCCAAGTGCCTTAACACGACTGGGAAATTTGCGGAAACGGTCGAGTTGTACCAGACTCAGGTCGAACGATTTCCGTCAAGCCTTCGCCTGAGAATGTTGGCTGCCGAGGCCTACCGATTCGCGGGCGAATCCGCTCAAGGAAATCGACTGCTTGAAGAAATTCCCTATCTCGTTCAGTCAAATTCTTGGCGCTTTCGCGATGCGGAAAATCTGTTGGCGATCGGCGAGTACTCACTTGAGGCAGGCGAAGACGCACGTGATGTGCTTGCGTTTTACGATGCGATCCTAGAACGCGATCCCAAAGCGGTCGACGCGCAGATTGCAACGGCGCGGCTGGCCATTGCCAAAGCCGACTACCAAGAGGCGGTGCGAGCACTCGAACCTGCCACCGAACTGCGGCCGGAGGATCCGGAGATCCGCTACCTGCTGGCCGTTTCTTGGGCCCCCAGCGATGCAGAGAAGGCCGAAGCCGCGTTGCGAAAGGCCTTGGAACTCAATCCGCGTCACATCCCCAGTTTGCTCGAGGTTGCAGAGCGCTTGGCTGCCTCGGAGAAATACGAAGAATCTGACGCTCAAGTCTCGCAAGTGTTGGATATCGCTCCACTTCATCCAAGGGCTTGGGCATTGCGGGCGGCGATTTGCCATCTGCGAGGTGATTACACCGGCGAAGCTGAGTGTCGCGCAAAGGCACTTTCTACCTGGCAAACCAACCCGAGTGTTGACTATTGGATCGGAGAGCAACTGTCGCAGCATTATCGATTTGCGGAGAGTGTTACTTATCAACGTCGTGCGCTCACCTTCGACCCGGCTTTTCTGCCCGCGAAATTCCAGCTTGCCCAGGACCTTTTGCGTTTGGGCAAGACTGACGAAGGCTGGCGTTTGGTCGAATCCGTGGCTGAGAACGACAAATACAATGTAGTTGCTTTCAACCTGAAAACATTGAAACGGCGTTTAGATTCGTTTGCGACCTTACGACAAGACGGGATCATCGTGCGAATGGATTCCGATGAAGCCCGCATCTACGGTGAGCGTGTCCTCAAACTACTCAGTCAGGCACGTGAGGTTCTCTCGGAAAAGTACGATGTTGAACTGCAATTGCCGATCACCGTTGAAATTTTTCCCGAGCAAGGTGACTTTGCGATCCGCACCTTCGGTCTGCCAGGTGGCGCTGGATTCCTTGGCGTCTGTTTCGGTTCTCTGATCACAGCTAACAGTCCTGCCTCACAGGGAGAAGCACCGTCTAACTGGGAGAGTGTGCTGTGGCATGAATTCTGCCATGTAGTGACTTTGCAGAAAACGAATAACAAGATGCCGCGTTGGCTGAGCGAAGGAATCAGCGTCTACGAAGAACTCCAACGTGACCCAACGTGGGGGCAATCGATCACGCCGGCGTACAAGTCCATGCTGCTGGGCGATGCGTTTGTGCCGCTTTCGGAATTGAGCGGCGCGTTTTTGGCTCCCGAATCTCCGCTCGCGCTACAGTTTGCCTATTACGAATCTGCCCTTGCAGTTCGCTTCCTGATTGAATCCCAGGGACTTGAGAAACTCAAACGAACGCTAACTGATATGGGAGTAGGGTTGCCTCCCAAGGAAGCCATCGAACGCAACTTCGGCAGTCTGGAATACTTAGACGCTGAATTCAAGGCATTCGTTGTCGAGTACGCAACTGCCTATGCTCCGGATGTTGTATTCCCAGCGAAAGAAATCCCCGAAGGCATGGATTCTGGAGGTTTGCGTGTCTTTATTTCCGACTTTCCCAACAACTACGCCGCGCGACAGCTGCGTACACTGGAGCTTTTGCGGAAAGAAGAGTATTCCGCGGCCAAACAGTCAGCGGAGGAGATGATTGATCTCTTTGCAGACGATTACACTCCTACTGGCGGACATGCTTTATTGGCTCGCATTCATCGCGAATTGAATGATGCTGAGCAAGAGGCCGCAGCCCTCGAAATTATTGCCAACAACACCAGCGACGATGTAGGTACGCTGCGGCGCCTGATTGACCTGAAAAAGCAGGCGGAAGACTGGGAGAGTGTGCAGTTGTGGGCGGATAGACTTCTAGCGGTCAATCCGCTCCTACCCGTCGGCCATCAGGCAAGTCGAGATGCGGCAGTCGCCCTCGGCGAACTTGGCAAGACAATCGAGCCACTGAAGGCTCTGCAGGTCCTTCAGCCGGGCGATCCAGCGCTGCTCCACTATCAAATCGCATCGGCAATGCAAGGTGCGGGACGTCTGGAAGAAGCACGTATCGAAGTGCTCAATGCCCTGGCGGAGTCTCCCCGATATCGCGAAGCGCAACGTTTGCTTGTGAGCTTGCGGACTCAGTTAGATGCACCAGCGCATTCGGACGTTCGTTTACCGGTGGCTTCTCCGCTTGACTGGCCCGCCCCGGCGCCAGAAGAGTTGCGAGATGCCCCCAACCTTGATGAAGCGGGGACGCGTTAGTTCAATGGATCGATATCGCATGTTCTTACGCAGAATTTTTCTGCCTGCAGTAGCGCTAGGTTTGATCGGAAGTTGTGTTGTAGCGATGCAACGTGGCCGACGAGGTTCAGGTGATGATCGAGGCGGAGTCCCCGAATGGGATCGTCCCGTGGGGCTAGAGCGAGACGTGTTCTCATTCGCACGAGTACGCTACAGCGATGGAGGCGGAGGTAGGTATAGTGGTGGATATGGACAATACGGCTATGGAAGAGGCAATCGCTGGGCAATTGACTTTCCAGACAGTGACCTCAATTTCTCGTTACGGCTCCACCAACTCACCAGTCTGAAAGTTAATCCGGACTATACCATCGTCGATCTGGACGACCCTAAAATCCTCGATTACCCATTCGTTTACCTGATCGAACCTGGGGCGATGTATCTAAGTGCACCTGAGGTCGAGGGCTTCCGGAAATACTGCATGAATGGTGGGTTTGTCATGGTCGATGATTTCTGGGGCAACTACCAATGGGACAATTTCTACTCGCAGATTAAGCGCGTATTTCCGAACCGAGAGTTCGTCGATCTCCCGATTACTCACGAGATTTTCCAAATCGTTTATCCATTTAAAGAATTCCCACAGGTGCCCGCGTACGACCCGCGCGGGCAGTGGCGGTATATCTCCTACGAACCACGACACGGCGGTGGTGAGGAAACGCCGCATTACCGCGCGATCATGGATGATAACGATCGGATCATGCTGTTAGCGTGTCACAACACCGACCTTGGTGATGCATGGGAACAAGAGGGAATGCACCCCGACTATTTCGAGAAGTATTCCGTTAAACAGGCCTATCCGATGGGTATCAACATCGTCACGTATGCCTTGACACACTAATGAGCTGCATCCCCGTTTGCAAAGAATCGTCCAAGGATTCGCCCAGCCGAACGATAAGCAATTCGCACAATTGCTCTACACAGCATTGAAAGAATCACCGTGACCACAGAGTCTCTGAGCCAAGATCAAGAACGCGAAGTTGTAACCCTGATTCGTGATTCGCGTGAAGCGATAGACAGGGAGTTATCGAAGACGATTGTTGGGCAGAAGGATGTCGTGCAACAATTGTTGATCAGCCTCCTTGGTGGTGGGCATTGTTTGATCACCGGTGCACCGGGACTTGCTAAAACGCTGCTCGTTCGTAGCGTGGCAGAAATTTTCCACCTGAATTTTCAGCGGATTCAATTTACACCCGACTTGATGCCATCTGACATCACCGGCACAGAGATACTTGAGCAGAAAGACGACGGTGGGCGGGAGCTTCAGTTTGTTAAGGGCCCAATCTTCGCAAATGTGATTCTTGCAGACGAGATTAACCGGACGCCGCCTAAGACGCAAGCGGCCCTACTTGAGGCCATGCAGGAACATCAGGTCACAGTGGCCGGCAAAAGATACAAGCTGGAAGAGCCGTTCTTCGTGTTGGCGACGCAGAATCCCATTGAGATGGAAGGCACGTACCCACTGCCGGAAGCCCAGCTGGACCGGTTCATGTTCAACGTGTTGATCGACTATCTTCCACACGAGGAAGAATTGGATGTCGTACTCAAGACGACATCTCAGAAATCCGAGGCCATCCAACAGCTATTCAGTGGAGAACAGGTCAACAAATTTCAGGATGTAGTACGTAAAGTTCCGATCGCGCGAGAAGTTGCGGACTACGCCGTGCGCTTGGTCGAAGCAACGCGCCCCGGTCGCGAGGGAGCAATCGATTTCGTCAATCAATGGGTGAGCTGGGGAGCTGGTTTGCGAGCAGCCCAAACTTTGGTACTCGGTGGCAAAGCCCGAGCATTGCTGGAGGATCGGATGCATGTAACAACCGATGACATCCGAGCGTTGGCGGCACCGACGCTTCGCCATCGTGTTCTGCTTAACTACCGAGCGGAAGCCGAGGGCATCACGGTCGAGGACTGTATCGATCAGCTACTGTCAGAGGTTAACACCAACATTTGAGTCGGCGGCGGTCAGAAAGAGTCGCCGGAAAATGGACTGGATTGGACGAAATATCAATTCGACGCGCAGAACAACGTCTTGGATAGGTCCATGAGTCGTTGGACAGTATGGTAAACGCTTGGAACGGAATTCTGGCTCCGCTTCTAAACGATACATAGATGACTGACGGAAAGGTAATTACGGTTTGGCAGCAACCACTGGAGCTTCGCGTGCAAGCGCGCTCGACCCTTCGGCCTTGATGCAAATCAAGAGTCTTTCGCTGCGCGCCAAGTCGGTGGTGGAGGGATTCTTAACTGGACTGCATCGAAGTCCGCTGCGTGGCTTTTCGGTCGAGTTTGCGGAGTATCGGCCATACTGCGAAGGCGACGACCCGCGAACCGTTGACTGGAAGCTTCTGGCTCGCACCGACCGCTACTACGTAAAGCAGTTTGAGGACGAGACGAACCGGCGCTGCTACATCGCGCTCGATCAGAGCCGCTCGATGAGCTACTCCAGTGGAGAATATAGTAAGGCAGATTATGCCAGGACATTAGCCGCAACTTTCGGGTACTTTCTTCGTATGCAGCGTGATGCTATCGGTTTGATAACCACGGCTGCACAGCACAGTACGTATCTTCCGCCGCGAACCAGCAATAGTCATTTGCAGCAGATTTTTGGCGTGTTGCAACGCGAAAGTGCGGCATCGGAGTCGGATTTCGCGGGAACGCTTACACAGCTGGCTGGCTTGAGCAAAAGACGTGGCATCATTCTGATGATTACTGATGGGCTATTCAATCCGGAAACTTTGCTCAAACCGCTGGGGTACCTGCGAGGTCGCTCGCATGAACTGATTATGGTCCGCGTGCTGGATCGCCGCGAAGTGAAGTTTGAGCTGCCAGAAAGTAGCTTGTTGGAGGACTTGGAAACCGGTGAACGTTTGTTCTTAAATCCCGACGACGCGAAACGCACCTACCAACAACGGTTTTCGCAGCACGAAAAAGAACTGCTGGAGGTCTGCCATCAGCGAAAAGTAAGACTGTTGACCGTCGTCACCGATCAACCACCTTCCTCGGCTCTACTCGAGCTAGTCTGCGGAGTTGGCAGCCAGACGGTCCAGGGATCGCATTGGGCGCAGGACAGCAAAACGCCAGTGGGCCCGTCTAGTCGAGGAGGCGGTCGCTGATGGGATTACTCGCACCACTGTACGCGCTGGCGGCTTTAGCGGTCATCGGACCAGTCATTTTTCATCTTATCCAGCGACGCCCAAAGCGCACCGAGCAGTTTAGCTCGCATATGTTTCTCTCACCGAGTCGACCAACGGTAACGCGTCGTAGTCGAGTTGATTCGTGGCTACTTTTACTTTTGCGCGCCCTTGCAATCATATTACTTGCTCTTGCGTTTGCGCGGCCCTATTTTCGTGAGGAGAGTTTGGCCCGGTCAACTCTTGAGGGCAGAACGGTCGCAATTGTCATCGATTCAAGTGCCAGTATGCGCCGCGCGGGGGTATGGGATGCTGCGGTAGCAGAGGCGAAGGGTGTGTTGGCAGATTTAGCTGCCAACGATCGCGTGGCATTATTCACTGTCGATCGCACCGTTCGAACGATCGTCCCACTCGAAGAGACGGACTCTGACAGCCGTAAGCTCGTGCGTAGTGCCCTTGCGGATATTGCCCCCGGTTGGGAAACGACGCGATTGGCGGACGGTTTAATCGAAGTTGCCGATCAGATTAACTCCGATTCGCTCGGCGGGGCCAGCAGCACAACCCAGTCAACCATTGTCTTACTCACCGACTTGCATCGCAATAGCGGAACGGATGCTATGCAGGGTTTTGATTGGCCCGATCGGCTGAACTTGGAAGTTCGGCAAGTCGCAGCCAAGGAACCCGGAAACGCTTATTTGTCGACACTTAAAGGCGATGATTCTGCAGTTCGAATCAGAATAAGCAATACTGAAGATGCGGCTACAACGCTGATGCAAGTCGACTGGGTGAACGAAACGGGACAGAGCATTCGTGGATCGAGTCTGCAGGTTCCGGCTGGTCGATCGCAGGTCGTTTCGATGGGACAACAGCCTGCCGGAGCTACTGCTTTGCAGTTAAGTGGTGATGCGTTTGACGCGGATAACCGGCTGCAGTTCGCAGAACGTGTTCAGCTCCGGCGTCCGATTTTATTTGCCGGTGTGCAGGACCGTCCTGATGAAGAGCGACTCGACTACTTCCTCGAAAAACTCCCGCTCGACACGCCTGTCCAACAACGGCCACTTGAGGTTCTTTCCGCCAGTAGTTTGACGCAGCGCCTTGCGAAAGACTCTCTTAGTGATGGCAATCGCAGCGGTATCAGCGCCGTAGTAATTGAGGTGACTGATGAGTTGCCAACGTTGGTAGATGAGTTAGCCAGTTACTCACGTCGGGGCGGAATCGTTATTCTGTGTTTCGCATCGCCATGGGAGGCTAACCCTCTTGTCACGACAGCCGTGGGACGAATCTTGGATGAATCAAGGCTAGAGATCAAAGAGGCGGATAAGGAGTCCGATGAATTCTCGCTCCTAGAATTCGTTGACTATCGTTCGGTAGTCTTCGAGCCAATGGCAAATCCCCGGTTCAACGATTTCAGTAAACTCAGGTTCTGGCGCCACCGAGAAATAGCGCTGCCAGAGGATTCGAGTATTCAAACTGTGGCAGCACTGGACGACGGATCACCGCTCCTTTTAAAAAGGCAAATGGCAACCGGTCAGGGAGCAATTTGGCTGCTCTGTAGCGGTTGGCAGCCAAGTGAGAGCGGACTGGGAGTATCGAGCAAATTTGTTCCGATTATTCTCGGCATGTTGTCGGATCCAACACGCAAATCGGAGGAGAAACTGATTTACGAAGTTGGGCAGAGCATTCCAGTAGATAATGCTGATGACATAACTCGCGACGGTTTTCAATTGCCTGACGAACTCCTTGAGAGAAGCGATGCATCGATTCGCATTCGCCAGCCGGGCAGATACACCTGGGATAGGTCAGGCGTCAAACAGGACTTCGTTGTCGTGATGCCGAAGAGTGAGAGCTTGGTGACTCCGCAGGATCCAGATGTATTTGATCAATTTGGTGTTCGTCGCGAGGCAATTGTCAGCGAAACCGAACTGCAGGAACGAGAACAGCAGCTGAAGATTGAGCAGCTGGAAAAGAAGCAATGCCTTTGGCAGTGGTTGTTGGCTGCGGCGGTAGTCGCCTTAGTTGCCGAATCTACGCTTGGACTAGTCTTGCGAAGTGCGGCTGCGGAACCGTAGTGTTCGCATCAGCACCAATCCCAGACCAACCGCCACAACGCGATCGCAAACAATGCTGACACGGTGAATTAGCATGGACGACAGACTGACAAAACGACTTGGTCAAATCGGCACCCGGCTGCGGGCCTTTGATTTGGGTTGGCAACTTACCGCCGTCATTGGATTGTCAGCGTTTGTCGCTTGGTGTTTGACGCAGCTGTCTGGCACAATTGCGATTGATAGTGCCATTCGCCTCCTGTGGGCATCGACGACCGGTGTGTGCGTTTTCTTGGTTTCGGTCTTCGCACTCCGCCGCTACCGTCAACTGCCCAAAGTCGCCCAACGCGTTGAAGAATTCTTCCCGGCCCTGAACCAGCAACTCGTAACAGCTTGTTCGATTCCGAGGGAAGAAGCACAGGGATATCTAAGCGGAGCAGTTGTCAACGGTGTAATCAGGCACGATTTTGCCAACGGTTGGAAACGGGTTATGCCAGCGGGCCGGTTGGTCGTTGCTTGGGTCAGCCTACTACCCGCCGTGATTTGCCTCATGATTTGTGCTGCCTCGTTGTGGGATGCCCCGCGACAACCTATGGTCTCCGCCGCAGACATTCCACCGGCCGAACTACCGTTGCCAACTGAAGTTACTGTTGTTCCAGGTTCGGTTGAGGTAGAGCGTGGTAGCAGTGTCGTGTTCACTGTGACCTTTCCCGATGATGAACCGAATGAGGTTTGGTGGTTGGCAGCTCCGACGGGCGAAATTGGGCTGACCGATCGCAGCAGGGCGGAGGAGTTTTGGGAACAACAGCTCCTTGCAGCTCGCGGATCGTCAGATTTGCTGGACGATTCGGTACGTCCGATGAACGCAACCATGAATCGGAACGAGTTTGGTGCCTACGTTAGCAACGTAGAGGAGTCCTTTGCTTACGTGATTCATTTCGATGGCCAGTTCACTGAGACGTTCGATGTCACTGTCTTCGAGTATCCTGAACTGGTACGCGCCGACGCAATCGTTAGCCAACCTGCTTATACGGGTGCCAAAACCCAAGAGATCATTGACACGCGGCGAATCACCGTAGCCGAAGACTCAGTAGTTGAATGGAAGTTGTATTTGAACAAGCCAGTCGAGACTTGCTGGCTAGTTCCAACCGGTAATCGCGAAGATGTGGAAGTTGTCCCACCAGTCGAGTTGAAAAACTCGGCTTCCGATCCACTCGTGTGGACGACTGAACTAACACTCACCGAAACTACGAAATGGGAGTTAAGGCTTGTCGATAAAAAACAGCGTGAAAACGCTGAAACTGTTTATCTCCGCGCCAACGTGATCTCGAACAAACAGCCCAAGATCGAACTGACAAGCCAAGGA
>DNPC01000071.1 GCA_003501565.1 Planctomycetaceae bacterium
TTGCCTTCGCTCGCCGTTACGCGACTGATTAACCTAACCTCTGCAGCCACTTTATGACCAAACCCCAAGAAGAAACAAGCGTCTCGGACCTGGTCCAGAACATTCTCGGCTGCGTTCTGTGTCTGTTTGTCCTGCTTGCGGTGAATACCACAGTCTTCGATGAGCAACCGAACTTAGCATTGTTCGGGATGCTCGGTCTGGCATTGGTCTTCCTTAGCCGTCCGATTCTAAAGGCTTGGAAGGACGCGAAGTTCTTAAAGGTATTGGATGGGCTGCTGGTCCTCGCGACGGTCATCGCGTTCGGATACATCTTTGTGCAAAGCGAAAAACGGCTTTCCCAGTTTTGGGTCGACGGCGCCATGCTGGGGGATCGCGCGGGCAATGAAACACCGCTGGACTTCGCAATTGGACTCGTGGGTGTTGTTCTAGTACTTGAGGCGACGCGGCGTATCATCGGCTGGACGTTGCCGATTCTCTGCACAGTGTTTATCGCCTACGCCTACTTTGGGCCCAGCCTGCCTGATTGGGCATTCCCGCATCGCGGCGCGTCATGGCAAGACATCGTCAAGAGTAGCTTCCTGCAATACGGCGGTGTGTTCGGGATCGCACTCAAAGTCATGTTTATGTACGTGTTTCTGTTTGTTCTGTTCGGTAGCTTGCTAGAACAAACTGGAGCAACAGGTTATATCATTCGCTTTGCCCGTCGTTTGTTTCGCAAAAGCTCCGGCGGTCCTGCCAAGGTTGCGGTAGTAAGCAGTGGGCTAATGGGCTCGCTCTCGGGAAGTGCCGTTGCGAACACGGCCACGACAGGCACATTCACGATTCCGCTGATGAAAAGTTCCGGCTTTAAACCCGAGACCGCGGCAGGCGTCGAAGCTGCAGCCAGTAGTGGTGGTGCATTGATGCCTCCCATCATGGGGGCGGGGGCCTACATGATGCTCGAGATGGTTGAGCCGACTGTAACCTACGTGCAAATCATACAAGCCGCGCTGATCCCTGCCCTGCTCTATTATTCGGCGTTATTGCTCACAGTGCACTTTCATTCTCAGCGAATTGGGGCCAAAGATGTTGCTACGGAGGAAGAGATCCAAGGATCTGATGAGACGAGTTCACCGTGGCAAGGTGTTGTGTTCTTTGGGTCTTTCCTACTGCTGATTGTAATGCTTGTAAACGGATACACACCGTTTCGATCGGTGAGTATAGGTTTGCTAGGCATTATTGGGCTGGCAATCTTCCATCCGTCCACTCGGCTAGATCTAAGCAAGGTATTTGCGGCTCTCGTGGGCGCTGCCAAGAGCGGCGTGGCACTGATTGTGGCAGCCAGTTGTGTCGGGATCATTCTCGGGATGGTGTCCCTAACTGGACTGGGTGGGGCGTTACCGGATGCAATTCAAAGTGTTGCCTCAGAAGGAGCGCTCGTTGCGCTGCTAATGATGATGGTCTCAACCATTGTGTTGGGCATGGGGCTGCCCAGCGCTGTTTGCTACCTGCTGGTTGCGATACTAATTGGTGAAGTCCTCACAGAACTCAATACTGCCCCCTTAGCCGCACACCTGTTTGTGTTTTATTTTGGCATGATGTCCATGGTTACACCGCCGGTAGCCCTTGCGGCATATGCGGGCGCCGCAATAGCCGGGGCAGATGTCATTAAGGCCGCATTCGCGGCATTCCGATTCTCGCTAGTTGGCTTCGCGTTGCCCTTCGCATTTGTCCTGCGGCCGGAGTTGGTGATGCTGACTCAAGATAACGATGCGGCGGCCCCGTTGATGATTGCGGCCCACGTTGGCACAACGCTGGTTGCCATTGTAGGGCTGGCTGCAGCCGTTGCCGGTTTTGCAATCGGTCGCCTGACATTTTGGCAACGTGGAATTCTGTTGTTAGCCAGCTTGACTGTTTTCTTCACCAGCTGGACCGGTACGCAGTTCTTTGTCCACCTGATTTCGACCGGAGTCACGGCAGTGTTGTTACTTAGTAACACAGTGGTTCGGGCTGCCGATGAGACGGACGCCAATGCATAAGTTCTTGATCGCGTCTGTCTGCTGGCTAGTCACCCCCAATCCTTGTTAGCCTAGCCAGCTGGCATATTCTCGGTGCCTATCTTCCGCTGACTGTTTGCAATCTTCTTCCGAATGAACGACGTGGGAATCTATACGATGATTCGGTGCGCAGCTTACTTATTGCTTCTCACACTGTCCGCCCAAGTTGAATTAGCTGGCGCCGAAGAGACCATCAAGATTGACGGTGATTGGATTGTTCGAGGGGAAGAGGCATATCGCGGCAAACGGATTCTACTAGACGGTTCGCTGATCTTGCCCAAAAGCAGCAAGCTGATCCTAACGGATTGCAGCTTAGAAATCACTGGTGAATACTCGCGGCAGCATAGCGTTGAGTGGCAAGGAGGAGCGTTACTAACTACGAATTGCACTGTCGGAGGCCACGTTAACGAGGCTGGGACGGCAATTCACACCGTCTTTCACCTTTACGATGGCCTCTGGGAAGCAACCAATACCACTGTCGCGTACTCCTACGGGATTAGTTTCCACTGGGAAAAGGGGAAAGGCATCCTGCGCGGCAATCGACTCAAGGCAGGCCCTCGCCCCGATGCAATTATCTTATCTGGCGAAGCCGATGTGCACTTGGTGGACAGCGACTTTCCCATTGGGATTGGCGTGTATTGCAACAAGGGAGGCGAAACAACACTCGATCTGAGCCCGCATGATAGTCTCACGACCACCTTCGATCGCAGTAACCTTCTACCGGGCGTGGATTGGAAGCTACGACTCGAAAACACGCGCGTACATCAGTGGTTCCTGTTCCTGCGGCGGATCGGCGACTGGCAGCCACCGGCGAAGGTTACCGTGTCGGGGGCAAAGAATCTGATTGTGTCGCTGTTTGTACACAACCTAAGTGGTGAGGTAGAACTTACCAACGACCTAGAGACGCCCCTCGAAATTGGCAACCTCACGCTGTCACACGGTGTGGAAGACTCCCCTGAAGGTAGTGGGAATCGCGGGATTTCGATGTATGCGATGTACTTCTCTGGTGCAGCGACCGACGCAACCATTCGTGGGCAAACCCACATCTGTGAATGGATGCAAAGCGGTGGTACCGTTCGCGTTGGGCCGCTCGAGAAGAATGGTGATCTGACATTTGGATGCACAACTCTTGAGCTTTCGGGGGAGGCCAAGTTAATTGCTGATGGAGTTCACTTTGGTCGACCACTCACCTGGCAACCCGAGCAGAACATTGGGGAAGCAAACGTTAAGGGCTCGGCCCATTTAGTCGCTCGCGACATTTCCACGAACAACCTACGTATGCGGACAGAAGGCAGCGGGCGCGTCGAAGTCAGTGGATTGATTCGCAATGGTACGTTGGATACCGTCGCTGAGGGCGGCCCGATCGAGCTGAACAAAGAAGCTTCAAGTGGCCAAGCACGTCAGACCAAGCCAAAGGTCTGGATCTACACAGATATGAGCGACCCACAGTTGCCCGGTGGTAACCATCGAGGAACCATCAATGATCCCGACGATGTATCCGCGATGGCTGGCTATTTGCTTATGGCCAACGAATTCGAAACGTTAGGAATCGTCGTCGCCAGCACACACCGCAACGAGCACAAGTCAACGCCGGACCAGGCCAAGTGGGCGCGACGTTTGTTTGGCGACGCTTACCAAGCCGACTTGCAAAAACTAAATCAGCAGTTCGAAGGCTATCCAAAGCAACTCGATTTCGTTCAGTCATGCATTAAGGAAACTGGCGAGAAATTCACACCGACGCGCCAGTACGAGTCGCTTGCGACTTACCCAACTGTTGCTTCGTTGCTAAATCACGTAGACGAACTTAACGACAACGAAGTTATCAACGTCTTGTGCTGGGGATCATTGACCGAGCCAGCTATTCTGGTTGCCCATTGCCATGCTACCCAGCAGACAGAAAAACTGAAGCATGTGCGGTTCATCGCACATTGGACGAATTCACCGCTGCACCAAGGATCTGTAGAACGGCCGGGGAATGTCGCCAACTGCCGAGAAGATGCGGCCGCCTGTGCTTACATGAAGAGAATCGCGGCGAGCGGAGCTATCCGATACTACGAATGTGGTGCCATCGGCCAGCATGGAATCGTTAGTGGAGGCCCCAAAGGCAAGGAGTATTTCGACCAATTCCGATCCAGCAAGCTTGGAACGATTTTCGTCGATGGTAAGTACGTGCATGATGGAGTTGACCACTCGGATGCAGCCACTTATTGGGTCTTGCTTGGCGAGTGGGGCGTGGATCTCGACGACATAGCTGCCGACGGCACCAACTCGGTGGTGATTGAAAAGAAAAACGAGGCCGCGTTCCGTGCCGCATCCCATCGCATCCACGATGAACTTCTCAGCCGGAGCCGCTCTGCTGCGCCTTAAGGGACCCACCAGCAACTAGACATCGATCATGTGTGAGCGGCCTGTGTCCAGGTAGAACCGTTGGCTTGCGAGTGATCAGCGGCGGTCAAAATCGCCGGGCTGGATCACTGCATCCCAGTTCGTGCCGACCTTCAACTCGTCTATTTGCCAGGTTGCATTGGCGCCACAATAGAGGCGGACCCCGGACAACTCGGATGCTGGCAATGCAACGACATCGCTCAATGTCCACAAATCGGTTTCTTTGCCCGCTGCTTGTTCCTGGTGTGGAAAGACCCTCAAGCTTGCGTAACTCGAGCCGTTGTTTACTCGATATTTGAAAACTAGTAAGCACGTTGTGTCGGTCGGAAATGTTCCGGGCGTTTCGGCGACGCGACCGGCATTGTTGAGATATACGCTACCATTGGAAGTAATGCCGAACGAGATGCTGTGGCGTCGCATAAAACGTGGAGAATTGGATTCAGGTTCAAGCGACAGTTGGAAGCTGGCTTGTTTCTCTGAGGCCTCACTTGCGCGACGCACCAGTAGTGAAACGTATAGCGTGTCCATTTCCAAAGGAGCCCACTGCGCCTCAAGTCGGCGGCGAATCTCAGTCCCATCTGCAAGCAGTAGCGTGCGGCGCCCAGCTCGACTGTGCCCAAAGACGAAGTCGTCGGGTGCTTGGACAATCTCAGCAAGCTGACCGCGGTTGCCTCGTTTGGTATCTGTTCCAGTAGTGCCCTTTCCAATGTCCCTTCCACTGGCCCCCCTTCCACTGGCCCCCCTTCCGCTGGCCTCCCAACCGCCGGACCATCCAAATCCGCTGCGGCCGCGTCGCAATTTTCCAGCGAGGTTTTCAAATCCATCATAGGCTAGCAACGTTCCATCGGCAGCGGTGCGTAGCCGAGCTTCGATTTGACGG
>DNPC01000550.1 GCA_003501565.1 Planctomycetaceae bacterium
CGACCGCGAATAAACCTTAGATCTACACCAAAACTGAATTTGCATCCAATAAGTAATGAAGAGGAATCCCATGTACCGTCTCTTGGACCATCGCTTGGGCAATGTAGCTCGGATGCCGTTGCTGGGCCTCGCAATCTTGCTTTTAACGCTGACGCCCGTGCCAGCCCAGGAAACCCGTCCGCCAAACGTCGTCGTTATCATGGCCGACGATCTGGGCTACGGCGATCTTTCTTGCTATGGCGCCACATCTCTGTCGACGCCACACATAGACCAACTGGCCGATGAAGGAATCCGATTCACTAGTGGTTATTGCTCCGCATCGACCTGCACACCGACACGCTATTCGCTGTTGACTGGAGCTTACGCGTTCCGCACGCCTGGGACCGGGATCGCGCCGCCAAATTCACCGGCGATCATCCAACCAGGCACGAAAACGATTGCTTCGATTCTGAAGTCGGCCGGCTACCGAACGGCAGTGATTGGAAAATGGCACTTAGGTCTGGGCGGGCCGGACGGTCCCGACTGGAACGGACTCCTTAAGCCAGGGCCACTCGAAATTGGATTTGATGAGTGTTATTTATTGCCGACGACGAACGATCGCGTTCCACAGGTGTACGTGAGTGATCATCGCGTTGAGAACCTCGATCCAAACGATCCGCTGTGGGTTGGCAACAAGAAACCATCGCCGGACCATCCGACCGGCATCACGCACCGTGAGAGCCTAAAGATGGATTGGTCCCACGGCCACAATGCGACGATCCACAACGGGATTAGTCGCATTGGGTTCTACACAGGTGGCCATGCCGCCCGCTTCCGAGACGAAGATCTGGCTGATAAGTGGGTTGAGAAGTCGAAGGCCTTTATCGCGGAGAATCGTGATCGCCCGTTCTTCCTGTTTTTCTCATCGCACGATATTCACGTGCCCAGAATGCCCCATGAACGTTTCCAAGGCGCAACATCGCTCGGCTTTCGTGGCGATGCGATCATTCAGTTGGATTGGTGTGTTGGGCAGTTGATGGAATCACTTGAGGAAAACGATTTAGCGGAAAACACTCTGGTTGTTTTCTGCAGCGATAACGGTCCAGTCTTGGATGATGGATATAAAGACGGGGCGGTGGAGAAGATTGGCGACCACCGTGCAGCCGGGCCGTTCTCCGGTGGAAAATATAGTGTTTATGAGGGCGGGACGCGAACGCCTTTCATCACGCGATGGAAGGGCACGATCAAGCCTGGCGTGAGCGACAACTTGGTTGCAACCATCGACTTAGCCCACAGCTGTTCAAAACTGGCAGGGCAGGAGCTGCCCGACGGAGCATGTCCAGATAGCATTAACGTGCTGGACGCTTTGCTTGGTAAAGTAGGTGCAAAAGGCCGTGATCATCTCGTCCAACAAGACAACGGCACGCGCGGCACTTTCGGACTTCGCTCCGGCAAATGGAAACTGCAGCGACACAAACGCAAGTCGGCTCGGAATGTGGTCGTTGAGCGACAATTGGCGAACACAGCAGTTCCCGAACACCAATTATTTGACTTGGAAGCCGATCCCGCCGAAAAGCGAAACGTCATCGAACAGCATCCCGAGGTCGCGAAGCGGATGATCAAGCAGCTGGACGACATCATTGCGGCGAAGCAAACGCGGTAGTCATGGGCCGTTGGTGAGCAACCTGATTCTTTCTCTCGGAGTCGAATGATGTTTCGAACGGTTATAGTCGGTTTGGCGTTTTTAGTCCTTCAGTCGTCGATCCTCGCCAAACGGCCACCCAATCTGATTTTTGTGCTTAGCGACGATATCGCTCAAGGTGATCTGGGGTGTTACGGTCAGAAGCTGATCAAGACACCGCGAATTGATCAAATGGCTGCCGAAGGAACTCTGTACTATCAAGCCTATTGCGGAACGAGTGTCTGCGCGCCCAGTCGGGCTTCTTTTTTCACAGGGTTACACACTGGGCATTGTCCAATCCGTGGGAATTACGAAGTCCCACCGGAAGGACAACTGCCCCTTCCAGCTGAGGTTGTGACAATCGCAGACGTTGCGAAGAATGCCGGCTATCGGACGGCAACTTTTGGCAAATGGGGGATGGGTTTCTTCGATTCTTCAGGTAGCCCGATGAAGCAAGGAGTTGATTACTTTGTCGGTTACAATTGCCAGCGGCACGCCCACTCTTACTTTCCAACATACCTGTGGGAAAACGATTCGGCGTTCAGGCTGGCGGACAACAACGGTAAGTCAGTCGGTCGCGTCTACGCCCAAGAAATCATTCAAAAGGCAATGATCCGGTGGCTGCACGAGTCCAAGGATCAGCCATTCATGCTCTTCTACGCGATCACGTTGCCGCACGGCCGTCATGAAATCGATGATGTTGGAGTTTACGCCGATCGCGACTGGACTGGAAAACAGAAGTCGTACGCAGCTCAGGTAACCCGAGTTGATACCGATATGGGAGAGTTGGTTGATACACTCCGTGAGTTAGGCATCGCTGAGGATACGCTGATCATCTTCAGTGGTGACAACGGATCGTCATTTGCGCCTGAATCAGAAATGGGCAGATTATTCAATCAGGCCAGCAACGGGCTGCGTGGTTACAAACGTGGTATGTACGAAGGCGCGCTGCGACAGGCCGCATTTGCTTGGTGGCCCGGCACGGTTCCGGCAGGTAGAGTTGATCACTCGCCGTGGGCATTTTGGGACATCATGCCGACGTTTGTCGCGATGACTGGGCAGACACCGCCCGACGGCTATCGCACCGATGGCAAATCGCTACTTGAGTACTTGAGGGGAAGCGAAGCGCCCGAGCGAGATTACTTCTACTGGGAACTGCATCTGAATGCACCGATACAAGCCGCTCGATTTGGCAAATGGAAAGCGGTGCGACTTGGTCTCAACAAGCCCGTAGAGATTTATGACCTCGAGAGCGACCCTGGTGAGGCGAACAATCTGGCGGCAGAGAAGCCCACGTTGGTGGCACGGGCGATTCAGATATTCGATGCCGCACATACTCCCGACGAAAACTGGCCGCTGGACAAGCGCTCGGCCAAGCACTCCAAGGAAGCCAAGGAAGCTTGGGCGATCACTCGGAAACGCGTCGCCGATGAGTACTTTCCGCCCGATGCGGCCTACAACTTCAAGCTACCCCGCGACTTTGCATTGCCCCAGTAGGCGATGGGGCCCCGCTTGAACAAACGTAGCCAAGACTCGTAAAACGCTGGCGGCCCGAACGCGCTCCGGTGCAGTAGTCTGATCGGCCAGTTTCTGCAGCGTCAGTATTCTAGACGGTCAACGGCGGTCAGAAGAAATGGCGTCAAAAGCCGTAGTGTGCGGCAGCGTGCAGTTTTGCAATTTGGTTCAGCGACAGCCCTTCCAGGTGTTGGGCTGAAAACTGATGGTCACGCGTTAGGTGTATCCAGAATGTCATTCCGGCAACTCCTGCTTCCGGCACGCTGATCGTGTCCAGCCACTTGCGGAGGCGGTCCGGTGGGAGACTCCTCAGCCATTCACTGGGCGGACGGCCGTGTCGTGATCTACGTTCCGCTGACGGTTGCCCCTGGCGCGGCCCGTCGGCGGGATAACCGTCGGCTTTGAGTGGAATTCCCTGGAAGACATCTTGCGGCACAAGGTCCTCGCTTAGGTAGCCAGTTTGTTCGGTGTGGAGAGCACCACTGTCGCGTCTGCGCGGTGTGGTGAGGCCTGAAATCTGCCAGTGGCCGTCGATGTAAGTCTCGCGTTCGTACCATGTCCACGCGTCATTTCGCCGGTACGCCCAGTGTTCAGCATGGTCGTAGGCGTTGTGCGTAGAATGTTCGTCGGATCGGACTTCGTGCAGTTGTGCAACCTGGCGGAAAGCTTCATCGATTGGCGTAGCAGAAGCGGACTTGGCGAAGATGCCGACCGCGAAACTCAACGCAAAGCCACGTCGATCAATCATGTACTCTACTCCCCGCGAGGCGAAAGAACGGTCCCAGCTCGTCTGCCGCAATTAGTTGCCGCAGCCGCTGAATTCATTTCCGGGGCGTAGAAAAGTATACACGTCGCTAGACGAACGACTGGGCCTATTGACGTTTGTACCGGTTAAAGTAGTTGTTCGGCCTACGGTAGGAGCAAGGCTCACGCGGCGCCAGTCGCGATTCCTTGGTTATGGGCGAGACGTCAGTACGTTAGTTCGGATTCGGTACCGTGAATCAGGCGCATTGAAACAAGTACCGCGGATCAGGAATCGAGGACCACTTACGGCGAATCAGATACTGGCGTCAAAAGATGAAGAACGTGAGGTAGCTGACCTGCGTAGCGGTACTGGCTGGGATCGCAAGCTTGCTTTAACTGATCCAGCTACTGCCGACCACGACGGCTACGATGGTGGCAAAGACTATGGCGATGGAGCCAAGTATCGCTACCGTTTCGGATATCCGCTCAGATGCAGACTGGAGAAAAACCAGTTCGACTTGTAATGGATACGCCACGAATCATCTTACCGCCCTTTGATGAGAGATCAGTTTTCGAGGTTGTCGATCAACCGATTAGACGTCTGATTAGAGCGAATCGAGCTTCGTATTGCAAAGTTTTTCTTTGACGACTTTGTGAATCGGTACACATGACGCATGTGAATAGTTGCACAAACGTTGTAGTACGTCTAACCTGGAGGCAGGGACAGAGCCTTTTAACGCAGAACATTCTTTTTCTGCATCTATGGCGGCATTGGCGCTGGTCCTTTTCTTAACCGCTTGTTTCTGAGAATTCGCATTTGCGATTGTGAGAATCGGATAGCCATGTCGTCTGCCCCAGAGCCGCATCGTACTACAGCAGATTTTTCTTCCCATTCAAATTTACCGGCTAGCAAACCGCCGCCTCAGACCAATGGTGTCGTCATTGTTCTATTGGTCGGTGTTGTACTTTGCATGGTGTTGCTTTTGGGCGCTGGGATTGGTTTGTTCGCTTTCATGCGCAGTAAGAATTTGAGGTTCGCGAAATTGCCGAAACCTACGGCGAATCGTCCAGATGAAGAGGCAACCTATCCTTTGCCAGTGGAATATCGGAGTGCCGTCAGTGATGGAGCTATTGTGAAAGCGGCGCGGCCATGGACTTCGGAAGATCAAAAGCGTCTAGAAGTGTTGATGCGACGCATTTTGGCTGGCGACAGGCGTTCGATTGATCCCGATCGATTTATTCAGGAAATGGAGGCGCTTAGTCCGCGACTTGACTTCTCGGGCGGCAAGTCGCACTGGTTGTCGCAGCTGACCGATTCGTTGGATCCGCCCCAGTTGATGGAAGAGTACGAGATCTTGAGTGCTAGGTGGACGGGAGCCAACCAGGCCAGGATCTTCGTTTGGAGTAAGTACTATGGTGAAGGCGACGTCTATGTCTACTTTGTACACCAGGTGGATGGCTCATTAAGGCTGTACGACTGGCGCGAGACTTTGGAGCCAACCTCATGCGCTCAGTTCTACAACGCGACTCGCGTTTCGCCCGAGCAGATTGATCCCTTCGAAACTGTAATGGGCGAACTGGAAAGGATCTATGCGGACGAAGAAATCGACCTTGAGACTTCTGCCGAGGGAATGCTCGAAGCAGTTTTAGCGAACCCACTCACCGGGGCCATTGCCGCACACGCTCAGCACTATGCAGCTTCATATCTTGTTGCCGTAGAGGCGTCGCCGGCGCAGCTCGAACGCCTGACCGGTAGAATGGCAATCGGCGAGTTTGGTGGTGCTGCGTTATGGAAGGCGATCGCATGTCGAGACCGTGATCCCGAAGCGGCGTATCGGTATTGTATCACTGCACTCAAACAATGTGGTTGGCAGCCACAGCTTGCACTGGAGGCCATCAAGGCTTCGAAGTCGACAGGCAATGTGCAGGAAGCGCTTCCGTACATCGCGATCAGTCTGGAAAGGATGCCAGAGATCGTATTCGCCCAAGTCTGTGAATTCGAATCAGATTCCGTCAAGACCGTAATCGAAGCCTGGCGGCAACGGGCAGGGCCAAGTTTCGAAGATTCACTGCTGACCGCCATTGAAACGACATCGACGTATGCTTTGAATCCGTCTTGTTCAGAGCCCTTAAAAGAGGCGTTGTTTGACGCGGCAGAATCCAAGTACGTCCGTGATGTCCTGAAGTATCGATTGGAACAACGAGAAACAGCCGAGCAATACGCGTTGCTTAGTCGGCTGTGTAGCGATCCACAATCACAGCGGTTCGACAGTTCTCTAATCCGCGATTTTCTAGCTGCTGCGGTGGAGTCTGAGAGAGTCTCAGATGCGATGAGTCTGCTCGATGGCACAGGGCGGGAAATGGAGGATGTGGAAGCCGCTTTGGCGGATTTGCTACTTCCCGCTTATCAGGAGGAAGAATACAGCGAGAGGACACTTGGGCAGCTCAAGTCAGCCGGGTTTAAATCAATTCTCTTGAGAGCGCTGATACTCGATAATCTTGGGCGTGAGTCAGAAGCGCTTGCGGAGATTGCGAGCTTTGGCCCGGCGTTTAACAAAGTGTATTCGGTGGCTGAACAGGCCGAACAAGAATCACTGCAGTGGTATTTTGCGCGGGCCGTCAGCTGTGCTGCGGATTTGGTTATTCGGCTCAAGCCTGCTGACAAGTGGGTTGAGACGCTCTCGGCGTTCACACGACCGCACTTGCAAGCCGAAACGCTGCTGGCGAGCGAGTTTCTCGCAAGACGTGAGTTTGAAAAACTCGACGAGCTGCTTCAAGGGGATGTCGAATTTCGCAGCGTATTCGAAGCTCATCAAGCCTGTGCCACGGCCAGCGAGCTGGCTGGAAATGCGGTCTCGGTTGCTCTTCAAGACCTTGCTTTTGGCGGCGAAGACGAGTTCAGCTCTATGGGAGCCTATGCGGTACTGCGTGACTTCGGAGAAGATCCATACTACGTGCGTGATAACCTCGTAGCACTCGTTTGTAAATCCGGTTTGGCGCCTGAGCTATGGAAATCGTCCGGCGAGAAGATGAGAGAGCGATTGGTGGAAGATTATCTGGTTTACTCAGTTGTTGACGCGGACATTCCAGAGCAATCGAAAACACTGAGGTCACTGCTCACAGAATCTGGGTTTGGGGATACAGTGTTGTTTCATGAGTTGGACGCAGCGATAGCCACCGGGGAACAACGCTACTTTGATGCTGCGGTTGCGTCGCTTGAGGAAAGTGAACACTACCGATACGCTGCGGATGCCGATACTTTTCGGACGCTGTGCAACCTCGGGATCGTTGAGCGATTTGATGAAGTTTATGCCGAGTGCCCGAATGCATTGAAAGGTGATGCTCATGAGAAATGGCGCGAATTGGCTTCTCAGTTGTCCCATGGTGGTGATGCTTCGCTTGATCTAGCCTGGATCGATCCATCATTCGTTAACTACAACCCGGCCGTGCAATTCGCGCTCGCCCAAGCCGGTCAGCTCAGGAATGTTAGTCAAAATGCTGCTGTCTGGCTCCAATCTGACGCTTGCTCAATCGTACTAGGGTCACCGAAGCCGGGGAAGGAAACCACACGCAGCGTAGCATCCGCGTTTTCGAACTGGATTGTGCAAGACACACGGAACTTCCCAGGAGCAACTGCAGTATGGACGCGAGATACCAAACAGGGTTTCTTGGTTGCGGCAACATACAATGAAGTGCCCCCTGGTCTGGATCCGGACGCCTTCCCCGCTTCTGCCGAGACAAAAACCTACTTGGCGATTGCAATTAGCCCTAAGACCCCCGGACACAATGCCAAGCGATTATTGCACCGTTTTGTCAAAATGACGTTCGGTGGCACCGGGGATTGGCCTGAAGCTTATTCGATTGAAGACTCGGTGACCTGGCCCACGAACGCCTGGCAATCCGCAATGGCAGGGTTCGTCAGTGGAAAGACTATACCGATGCAACTGCGGGATATTCGTTCTGGGAACACACGTAGGTGGAAGCGGTATCGCATGGAACCGGGCGGTGGGAACTATGGTTTGCAATTCTCGGCAATCGTTGAACACATCGCCTGCAAACCGTCGCAGACGGAAACGGAGCTTTCTTCGGAACAAAACACCTTTGTTCTAAGTGAACCCAGTCTTGTGATGCCGATCTTCACTGCCGGGACACACGTCAGATAGGACGACAGACCTGTGAACGAGTGCGTACGCAAGTCGCAATGGTTCCGTTCAACGTAGACATTGAATAACGCAGGCATTCGACGGGGCGATCCGTATCCATACCCGGTGCTACGACCCCTCTCCAGAACTCGCGCCAGTCAAACTGGACAGTGCGTCCATCGCATCTTGAGCTCGGGACACGGGAACGAAGATATGATCGTGATGGAATGCAGCAACGACGTTAACGCTAATATCATGTTTGGCGAGCGCCGTTGCGACCGCGGCGGTGAGACCAACTGCGTTCAGGCTGGAGTGGACCTGCAAGGTGATCTTGCTAAAAACTCCATCGTAGGTCGCGCCGGCGGCGTCGGCTTTCGATCGCGGCACGACCAGAGTCAAGCCTTCTGATTCAACGAAGCTAGCTATCGGTGCCAATTCAGCATGTTCACCATACCGCGCGTCGCAATGGAGGAACACGTATTCGTCCTTTGCCAATGCCGGCCGCAGCGTTGCAAGTAAGGTCGCTAAATCGGTGATCCCAGGCATAGGTCGAAGTTGAAGCTACGAAGGACTTCCATGAAGGCAGGTTATGACACGTCCGAGGTTCATTTTACTAGAAGCGGAACACGCATAGTGCCGCTCGTTGGGGGACAGAGTTGCATTTCCTAGTGCGGTACGTTTCAATAAACATCCCCCTTCATTCCCACCTCCATCCTCAGACCGCTCCTTCTTCCATGATAGGTTGCTGCGAAACTCTCCAATACTCAAGTCGGTTGTTCGCAACCAGCTTATTGCGGGGACTAATTCTATTCGTCGTTCTGCTTCGAATGACGTTGGCGGGTGAACCCGAGTGGGTACCTGTCGAATTGCCCGGCAATTCTCCCGACAAAAAGACTGGGCTAGGTTCGGTAGCGACCGTATTTGAGATCATGAGACATGAAGTTACGTCTGGGCAGTATGTTGAGTTTCTAAGAGCCGTTGCATCGCAGGAAGATCCCCACGGACTGTGGGTGCGGGCGATGGGAGATCATGTAATTACGGATCTCGGCCAAGGCGGTATTCGGATGGACGTTCCGCAATGCATCTATCGCGATGGCATGCCAGGCAACTGGAGTTATCGCGTAGCTGAAGGATGGGAAAACCGTCCGGTCATTTTTGTGACTTGCTTCAGTGCGATGCGATACGCAAACTGGATGCATAATGGCAGAGGGCAGGCAGGAACACCTCAGGGACTGACCGAATCGGGCGCATACGATATGTCAAAGCGAGGGGAAGTAACTCGCGAAATCGGCGCAGGCGTTTGGATTCCCAGCGATGATGAATGGTATAAAGCTGCCTATTTCCAGCCCGAGGCAGCCGGGGGACCGCCGGGAGACTATTGGCGTTTTCCGATGTCGAGCATGGAACGACCTGAGAAAGCTGACGCAGGATCGGAGCTGACCCGTGCCGCTGTATTCTCACGCGGATTCGGTGGAATCCTGCCTGTAGGATCGTATCCAAAAGCGAAGAGTCCGTGGGGCGCTCAAGATATGGGAGGCAACGTTTGGGAATGGACGGACACAAAATTCAACGGAAGCAAGCGGGTGATGCGCGGCGGAGCTGCCGCACATACGTGGCAGAAACTTGACAAAGCCGTTCGCTCAAACGCAAGTCCAGACCGATGGTATCCGGATACAGGATTTAGGCTTGCCAGGAAGCCTTTAGCTGGTAAACCGGTGCAGCCCCGAACGCGCTTGGATGGCGGTCGCGCGAAAGTTGGACTTACTCAGATTGAGGTAAGTCCATGAGTTTTGGAAAAACATCGTATCTTCGGCGTGCACAAGCGGGCGTGACGCTGTTGATGGCAGTTGCGGTTTGGAGAGCGGTAGATTGCACCGCTGCACCGCCGGGCGTGTCCGAATTCCTCGACACTTACTGTATCTATTGTCACGATGCTGATACCCAAGAAGCTGGGCTGGACATCACATCGCTCGACTGGCCAAGTGACGCAGCAACCTCAGTCGGCGATAGCCAAGTCAATTCGTCGCATGTGACTTGGCAGCGAATTCTTTCAAAGGTCACGTCAGGCGAAATGCCACCAGCGTCTGAGGAAAGACCTAGTGAAGTGAGCGCAAGGCGTTTTCGCGAGTTTTTGGGTAGTCGACTTCACCAAACCTCGCTTAGTCGGCAGCGAACTCACGGGCGAGTGGTATACCGAAGGTTGAATCGGAGTGAATATACGCACACACTTCATGACTTGTTAGGAATTAGCACACCGCTTCAGGAAATGTTGCCCGAGGATGGAACAGCCCAGGGCTTTGATAAAGTTGGTCGTGCCCTGAACCTGTCCGTCGCCCATCTGGAGCGCTATTTACGAGCAGCAGATCTGGCGCTCCGCGAGGCGACGGCGACGACGCCAAAACCTCAAACACGCCTGATACGAACAGATTTCGAAGAGACTTGGCACGATTACAACCATGGTTTTCAGAATAGTCAGTGGATCAACGCCGACGATGGAAATCTGGCGATCGTTTCTGGTGGCGGTTCAATCGCACACGGTACGCTTCGGGCATGGACGCCGCCGGTCGCTGGCGCTCGGTACCGCTTCCGTTTCCGCGCCCGAGCGATGATGAAGCGGCGGGTCGAAGGCGAGGACGTGCTAGCCTACGATCGATCGATTATCGCTCGCGTGGGCATCGCGTCTCAGTTCAAGGATGGTTTGGCCCAATCGCAGAGTTTCTATGAACTGAGCCCGGATGATTATCGCGAATTCGTTTTTGAAGCTCGCGTGCCAGCACAACACACATTCTCGATAGCGCCGCACCGAATTGTGCCACGGGATGGCGACGAACGGGCGATGGTCCAGGGAATGTGTGTAGTAGTCGATTGGATTGATATCGAAGGTCCATTGCATGAGACTGCGGGCACCGACGGTAAAGAGGCGTCGAGTTGGCCACCACGTGGTCATAAGCTGCTATACGGTAATCTGCCTCTGCGGCCGGTAGCAAGCGGAATCCCAGGACCGCCATACCGTGTGCATTCGAACCAACCCGAAGTTGACGCGGGTCGTTTGCTCGCCCGGTTTTTGCCGATGGCCTTTCGACGGCCGGTAAGTGACAGCGAAATCGAATCGCATTTGGAGTTATTCAAAGAACAGTTAGCTGCCGGCCGACCCTTTGATGATGCGTTGCGCGCTGCCTACAAGATGGCGCTGACTTCGCCGCAATTCTTATTTCTCAGTGAACAACCAGGCAAGTTGGATGATTTCGCAGTTGCGGCGCGTCTGTCCTACGGTCTGACCGGCTCGCTGCCAGATGAGCAGCTCCGCACACTCGCGGCGCAGGGGCAGCTTACCCAGCCAGACGTGTTGCGACTGCAGACAGAGCGTTTGTTGCTCCAACCTCACTCGACTCGTTTCATACAGAGCTTTCTCGGCAGCTGGTTGAATCTGAGGGATATCGATTTCACGCAGCCCGATCTAAAACTGTACCCAGAATTCGACAGTTACCTTCAAAGAAGCATGGTCGCCGAATCGGAGATGTTCTTTCGTCACTTGATTGACGAAAATTTGAGCGTCAGCAACATCGTCGACAGCGATTTTGTGATGCTGAACGCCCGATTGGCTGAACACTATGATCTATCGGACACCTTCGCTGCAGCACTACCAGATGCAGCGCGACCAGACCTAGCCCGCTCGGCAGCTTCGTGGCATTCCACCGATGCTGCGCGTCAAAGACAAGTCTCAAAAGGCGATAAGAATGGAGGTCTGTTGCCGCTGACGAGGGATCCAACTGAGGGTGTGTTTCCGGCAGAGCATGACCGACTGATTCGTTGCGAGCTACCGGCAGGTTCGCCGCGGGGTGGTGTGTTGACTCAAGGCGCGGTGTTGAAGGTCAGCGCTAACGGTACCACCACGTCGCCGATCGTTCGGGGCGCCTATGTGCTGGAACGAATCCTTGGCATCCCGCCAGATCCACCGCCTAGTAACGTGCCCGCGGTCGAACCAGACACGCGGGGCGCGACAACGATTCGCGAACAACTCAAGAAACATCGCGACTCGCCAGCATGCGCGAGTTGTCATGCTAAACTAGATCCGCCTGGGTTCGCATTGGAGAGTTTTGACGTTACCGGGCGTTGGCGGGAGCAATATCGAATACTTCCGGAGAGTGCTGCCGATAAACGAGTAAAGAATGCCGGCAGTGATGTGAGGTATTACGAACTTGGGCCGGCCGTAGAAACGCACTATCAGTTGCCAGACGGAAGAGGTTTTGCGGATATTCATGAGTTCAAGCAATTGATGCTTGAGGATACCCGGCAGATCGCACGCTGCATGGTTGAAAAACTGATGACGCATATGACGGGCGGAACGCCGCAGTTTGCCGATAACGAAGTAATCGAGCAGATCTTGGACTCGGCTAGAGACGAAGGTTACCGGTTACGAGATCTATTGCATGGCGTGGTGCAAAGTCGCGTTTTCCTGAACAAATAGCAGGTCATGTTCGCCGTTATGTGTTGTAGAACTTCTTCGTAGATTGGTCTACTTGGCATTGCGAAACGGAAATTACTGATCGATGGGAAAAATCATGAAGCCATTCTCCCAACGCAGACTCGCTCGACGAACGTTACTTCGCGGCGCGGGAGTCGCACTAGCTTTGCCTTGGTTGGATGCGATGCAACCGGCTCTCGCGGCAGAAGTGAAAATGCCCCGCCGATTCTTGGGGGTGCTCAACTATTTTAGCTTTCACGCACCATTGTTGTTCCCAGATCAGGCTGGATTTGACTATCGACCATCACCCTATCTGGAATTACTAAAGGACTGGCGGAATGACTTTACAATCATTTCAGGATTGAATCATCCTGATGTGCGTGATGGCCATGCCTCTGACAAGTCTTTCTTTACAGGTGCCCCGCATCCAAGTTCATCTTCGTTTCGCAATACGATCTCTGTAGACCAATTCGCCGCGGAAGCAATTGGGCACCAGACGCGGTATCCATCGCTCAACTTCTCGACAAGCGCGGCATACAGTTGTAGTTACAATCGGCACGGTGTAGCTCTCCCTGCCGACACGAGCCCATCGCGTGCATTTGCAAAGTTGTTCATCAACGGTTCCAAAGAAGAAGTGGAATTGGAGATCGCGCGGGTACGAGAAGGCCAGTCAATTCTGGATCGTGTCGCCGGGCAGGCCAGGCGTTTGCGCGGCGAAGTCGGTCCAGTTGATCGTGAAAAATTGGATCAATACCTAACTAGCGTTCGCGAACTCGAACAACGAATGCAGCGATCCGAGGACTACGTCAGCAAACCGAAACCCAAGGTCGAAGTTGACGCGATTGAGGATCCGAATCCGGGCGAAGACATCGTGCGATTTGGGCAGTTGCTTGAGGTTTCGCGGTTAGCATTGCAAGCGGACTTAACGCGTGTCGTAACGCTCTATTACGTTGGCAGTAGCAAAACTCCTTCGCAGCCGGGAGCGAGTTTTGCGTACCATAACTTGAGCCACCACGGGCAAGATTCCCAAAAAATCGAGAAGCTCTCAATTCTCGAACGAGATTTGCTTGCCCAATGGGGGCAATTCATCGGCAACATGAAATCGAGCGGAGACGCTGGCACAAATCTGCTCGACGAGACGTTTGCAGTCTTGGGCGCGGCGATGGGCAACGCGTCTAGTCATAGCGCGACGAACCTGCCCTTGATCGTAGCCGGCGGGAATTACCGCCACGGGCAACACCTCGCTTTTGATCCTGACTCGCCGCCGCCGTTGTGCAATCTGTGGGTTGACGCCCTGCAGCACCTGCAACTGAACGTTGACCAGTTTTCAAGCGGCAACAGCACGTTGACGGGGCTCGTTTAACGGTCCGAGTCTCGCGACTTCCGCTGTTGCCAGTACACAGATCGACCGCCGCGAATTCCACCGCAGTATGCCAGCAATCCGCTCACGCCCCAGCCGAGCCGAAATTCGCATCAGGCAAGGATGAACGTGTGGCCGCATCTGAGTTACGACGAATGCAGGTTGCTGCTACGGTTTAGACGGAGCGAAGTAGAAATTTCTTGTACAACCAAAGCTTCAAAGACTGTTAAGCCACTTTAGTGCCAGTCATCACTCTAAATCGAACCTGCTCAAGATTACGTTCACTTGGCGATCTCGAAACTCACTCTATTGGCTGTTGAGTATCCGAGTAGTCACCGCTTGGGTTTTGCGGAAACTCGTAAATGATCGTTTGTGAACTGCGGGGTGTACCATGTGTCGTAGTGACTACATACTTGCCATCATCGCTGACCGCATCAACAATCTCGAAGCTTCGTCCATTGCTACCGTTCGGGTATAACTCGCGTGGCTCCGAGAACTGAAACTCCGTAGGATTAATTTGGTTGTGGATACAGATTTGATATCTACTTTGTTCACGCCCGAATCCTTGGCCCGATGACATCGCATTAAAATCCAGAGCAGCAGTGTAGGCCACCCATTTCCCATTTTTGCACCATTTCGGATGGTACACGACGTTTCGTGAATTCTTACGAATCGGTACGAAGATCCTCCCCAACTGATTCTGAAATATTATCCCTCGATGGAAAAACAAAGAGGGATTTGGAGCCCCGGTGGATACCGGGATTATTGCTTCCATCGAACGGCTTCCAAAGAAGGCTTCCGAAGGCGAAGGGACACCGCCCGTCTTGATGGTCTTCGTTTCGCCCGATTTTAAGTTGACGTGAACCAGTTTTCCTTTTCCACCAAGCATACCCAGAATCACTGCAACGCTTTCTTCGTCGTCGAGGTTCCAGATCTTAGTGATCGGTCCATCAACGCCGATGGACGTACGAATACCTGTGTCAATATCAAGCAAAAAAAGTTCACCTTTGTCGCGTACCCTTTTCCCCTCGGGTTGCCCTGCAAAAATCAGCCTGGCCGGATCAGATTTGAACAAGGGCTGAGTCAGCGAAAGTCTTTCAGGCAGCGACTGAACGAGCACTGGTTTGGGAAGTTCTTTTTCCCAACTGTTCCGATCGAATACGTATACCAACGGTCCATTATTTGGAAGGACCAGAGCAATCGCATCACCACTGTGCGATGCGACAAGATGACCGACTTTAGCTCTCGCCAAGGAACCTCTGCTCTTGGCCTCATCTTGCTGGTTCCAAATTGTTGTAATCGAGCGAAGAGATGACAGGTCGATGATCTCAAGTGTACCACTTCGTAATAATGCGAGACGCTCGCAGTCGGAGTGAATGACTGCGTTCGCGTGTAAGTCACTCCCGATACCGACGTAGCTTGCATCTGCCAGTTCTCTTCGTACGACTTGCGAGTGGCATACACCAATATGCAAGAGACTGGCAAAAACCGTAAGCGCCACTAGACGAGCAAATGACATAGGACTGATCCAACCAGACTAGACTCACGAGAATCAACCAACGCGATCATACCAAACTGGCGGTCTGCGTTTGTGATGCAATTGAGCGAAAAGGAATTGCAACACGAATTAAGCGCATTGCTTAGTTCTTCTGGGGGAGGTGCTGCAGGTTGAGAAGCACAGGATCAAATATAGTGATCAAACAAGATACCGACCAGAAGTCCGGTATACCCGAGCACTGCCGGTAGCACCGCAAGTTTTAGGTGCATCGCGCCACGGAAAAGAGTAAAGTACGCACATGCCATTCCAATGATGAAAGCCGCGACCCGCAGATATCCCTGCAGCGTTCCTGACCATCCCGTTCCGTACCATCCAGATGCATTAAGAGACGTGCCGGCGATAACGAGTGGCATCACGTAAGCAACAACAACCCAGACTCCCGACGTCTTGTGAGGCGGAGCTGATGTAGCCGAGCTTTCATTCGTTGTTTCGCGAGAATTGATGACGATGCTGGCCCGAAACGGAAGGCTGAGTTCAAGAGTTGTACGCCAGCATAACATAAACATGCGGTCGGCATTGAGGCCTGTGGTCCGTCAATTCAATTCGCTATATCGTTCAGAGTGTGATGCAGAGTACATAGCGTTGTGCAGGAATTCTTGGGTCTGAATTTACCCATGCAGTGGTTCTTGTTGCGTCGCACAGTGAATACCACCGCCTCCCGCGGCGATTGCATCAATGTTCAATTGCACGATTTTCCGATCAGGAAACAAGGTGCGTAACACTGCATTGCACTTCGAGTCAGTTCTTTCATCTCCAAATTCCGGTGCAATAACAGCACCATTAGTTACGTAATAGTTGATGTAGCCAGCGGCAAAGTCTTCGGTTTCCAGCTTCCGGCGAATCCGACTTGGGGACTCGAGCGTAATGACTTGCAATTTCCTGCCATGCGCGTCCCGTGCATTCTTGAGAATCCTCAAGTGTTCGCGGGTAACGTCGTAGTCGAATGATTCGCGATCCGTTTCGAGCCCAGCTATGACCACACCTCGGCGAGCAAATCGTGCGTAAAAGTCGGTGTGTCCGTCCGTAATGTCTTGGCCACGTATGCCCGGCAGCCAAATTATCTTGCGCAATCCTAAGAGGTTCTTCAGGAGCGTTTCACAGTCACGCTTCCTAAGACCCGGGTTTCGATTGCGATTGATGAAGCAGCTTTCGGTGACGACCGCCGTTCCATGACCGTCTACTTCAATCCCACCTCCCTCTCCGACCAACTCAGTTTCAATATGTTGTGCGTTAGCATTGCGATTGACCAAGCGGGCTAGACGAGCGTCGTTGCCGTGACTTTGTTTCTTGCCCCACCCGTTAAAATTCAAATCGATACCGCCGAGTTCACCTGCTTGGTTGACCACGAACGTAGGACCAGTATCTCGAATCCAAAGGTCGTCTAGTGGGGCCTCTATCAGCTGTACGCGCGCGTCACACATACGAGCGGCAATGTTGCGTTCTGTAGGACGAACAAGCATGGAGACCGGTTCGTGCTTGGAAATTGTGTTCGCAATCAGAGCTAAATTGGCCCTTGCGAATGGAAGAAGATCACCCCATATTCGTGCATTCGCTCCGAACGCCATCCATGTCCGGCGATGCTTGGCCGATTCGTCCGGCATGAACCATGTGTTGTCGTCCCACGGGTTTTTGAGATTCTGTCCTGCAGCAAACTTTGAAGCACCCATGATCGCGATCGTCGAGGCCGAATTTATCAATAACCTACGCCTATCAGTACTCATGATGAAGCCGCACAATCTATAAAAATCACTGATGTGCACCGGGGGATATGTCGCGAAAAATCGAATCGCCAACCGGACTTCGCGGACTTTGTGCTATACGCGTTTGGGAAACGTGGCAGTCACTGACGACCCCGGAGAATAGAGTACATTGTACGGGGCTTGATCATCAAGGAACGCGAATTCTTTGCCGTAGTTCTTGGCAAAATATGCAGAGATGTGGAATTCCTCGAGATGGCAACAAGTCCATTGTGGATGTTGCACTTCATACTCGATTGGATAGTCGTTTCCGCTTGAGTATCCGATGTAGTGTTCAGTGATAAATTCTTCGACAGAGTTACTCTGTGGCAGAACGGGATCGGTTGTGACGGAAGCGGTGATGCCGCATTCAAGCTCGTCGCCCCATGAGTAACTGAAATCTTGTCCGCTGAAATGATGGTCCATCGAACACGCTACGTAACGCTCATTGAAGAGCCGATTGGCAACGTATGCGATCAGTGGGCGAGGTACAAACTCGCGAATAAACGTGACCGCGCGAATCGTTGGATCGTGGTCAGGCGTCACATAGAATCTCAAGTTGACTTCTTCGAATCGAGTGTGACCAGGTACCGGGATGCCCATGATTCGGGTTCGATCGAACATAAACGCAACGAGGCTGACAAACGTCTTGCCTTCAAAAGCGTCAATTCGCGTCCCCGCCGGACAATAAGGTGCTAGGCAGCTTGGATCGACGACATAGTTCGCCATCAATAGATCTTGCCAGTGCGCGGAAAGAAAATTCATAAGCCACCCAATCGCGAAGGTTGACGGTCCAGTTGAGATGTTGGGTAACGCGATGTTAACATGAGCAATAACACCGGCTATTGTTGTGTGTCAAAGAGCTTTGAAGTTCAACCCCTTCTATATGACATCATATTGCATCGGGTGGATGGCACTCAGCGAACTCAATCTCGGCGTCGCAATGGCTGCAACGGTAGGTGGAGATTTCTCCTTGAAGCTCGCTCGGTCTTGAACGCACGAATTCCAGTGAGTGCCATTTCAGGCATTTGGGGCAAATCAAGTTTTCCCCAGGTTCCGGTGGTTCGGCAAGTAAGGCTTCAACGTCAGTCGGGAACCAATCACTGAGCTTTATCAGTGACATTTTTACTATGTCGACGCGCCACGGAAACATATGTGGATTGCGTTGTCCGGATGTCATTTCTCAACAACTTTGGCGTTCACATTGAAAGTGAGCTTGCCAGAGTACCAGCGGATTCGTGAGATCCTATGCAGGGCTATTGCCTGCTTGAGGTCTTTTTCTTTGCCCTCGTCGTACTTGAGTAGAACGTAATCTTCGCCGACGTGGACAATCGTAGCGTAGAATAGCCTAGGGACGCTCAGCTGCACCGTTGGTTCTGCATACGTCTTTCCGGGCGGCAGTTGCTTAATCCGTTCTGGGAGGGACTGCCGGAAACTTTCGATCGCGTCTTTCGCTTGAGATGCAATCTCCTCATTGCCCTCGGCTAACTTCTCGAGCGTTTCCGTGTGAGCGGCAATCACAGTCGCAAATTGCTTCTCAGAGAAGATTGTCAAATCCATATTCGGGTTGTTGACGTACGATTTGAGGCCGACTTTCATTCCATTTTGCAGGAATCCGGTGAGTTGCTTGGGGTAGGTCTCTTGTCCAACCAAAGGCGAACAAAGCAGCATGGTAGCAAAGACGATAATGTGCGAGCGTAGTCTATTCATTGGGTTCCTCGAAACACAGCGGTAACGGTAATCGAAGCGTCGGATACGTTTTTACCCATTTGCCGCATCTTCGGCCAAAAGGGTGCAGAGGATTGTTTTGTAATCCGCTGTTATCGGGAGCCGAGAACACCTGATTCAACAGCTTGCATATCTCAACAACGGAGTCTACAGTCCAGAAGGTGATAGTTGCAGTTCATCACCCGCACTCATTGTAACGTCGTTTTCGATCTCACCCTCAACATTCACCATCGATTGGCATCCGACATTGACCCGGCACCGTTGTTGACACCGGTTTCAAGTTGCCATGTTTCTGCGAGTTAGCGCGGTCAGATGTACTTAAGGGATGACAGCTTGCCTTTTGCTTCCAGACGATCTCTGGTAATCGTCCGTTAGGTCGTAACCTTCTATGTGACGAACTACTGTTGTAGGCAAACGGATGGCGGGCTGAAACCAGCTCCAATTAGGAGATCAAGCCAAGCAGTATCCATATACCGAAGATTGAAGAGGCGGCGATCGCAATAATGATACGGATTTTGAGCCAAGGAATGCTACGTCTGGCTCTGCGAGCACTCTTGGCGAAAGCTATCTTCGCATCTGTATCTTTGATGCGGTCTAATTCATCTAGTTCCACTGTGTCTCTCCGGTGAATTTGGTAACACAGTATCATTGGCTCAAAGTCAAGTTGGAAGAGGCGCTGGATGACACGTTAGGGACGTATTGTTGTTAAATAAAGGCTCCGAGCTCGCGTGAATACGTTCGGAATACGGGGGCGCGATGCTCAGCTGCGTATTGCGGTGTATGGGGATGTGCAAGCTTAAGAGGTGCTTGGCAGCGAGTTATAACGCATCGCGAAATTGGATTATGGCTTTTGCGACCTCGCTAGGGTGTGAAACGGGAAGTGCGTGCCTGCCGTCACGTATAACAATGTCAGCAGAAATGTTTCGTATCGGAAATGTCTGATCTGCATCACCGTGCATTCTCAGCATCCGAGTTGAAATTGATGGTGGTTTCCAATCAAGTACCGCTCGAATTGCCCATCGATGCCATCGCCCTTTTTCGCCAGCCAATCGCGTCATCTGAGCAGTCGTGTTTGAACGGCAGGTTTGTGGAACCCAGTTGGACAGATGGCCTGCGCTGTTCATTAAGTGCGTAGTTGCTCGACCACCGATAACGCGAAAAGCCTTCATCCAATTTGGGAACTCAGATGAATGTGCGATACTTGAAATAACAACGCAGCCGGCCGGATTGATAACGTGCGAGATTTCAATAGCCAACATTCCGCCGAAAGAGACTCCGACCACGATCGAGTCCTGCGACACATTCGCCGCAATGCGAGCAGCATAGTCACAGAGCGAATCACCATGCACCGGTTCGGGATACTCGATAACCATGGATTCTGACAGCAACGGCAACACTCGACCAAACACTGGATAGCTCGAGCTCATTCCGGGTAGCAGTAGTAATGGCCTATCAGACATGTTTACAGGTTGTGCCGTCGGAGTTCAGCAAGTTGGGGCGGTGCAGTCGTGTGCAACGCTATCTCGTCAACGGAACTAAACAAATCAGAAGTGTGTAACTTATGTTAGGCGGTGTGGGGAGGTCCGACAGTACGGACGGACCTTTCTGGATTCGTCAAGTCTACCAATTCCACGGACGACGGTTGAAATCTAGAAGGCCGCAAGAGTTGGCTTGCAACGCGATCGTATCTAACCCGAATTCTGCGAGATCGCCCTCTTCGATACCACCTGGCCAAACCACTTTGTTCGGGAAAAGTTAGGGAACGCGAGCACCAAATTGTATCCGTTGTCGTTGTAGTACTCGTGATATCGCTGGTCCAACAGATCTGCGAGCATCGACATTTCAAGGAGTCTAGTGTTGTGCTTAACGGATTTCCTACGCGTTCGGATTGGAGTTGAAAGTTCTGATAGGTTCAGCTCGATTGCCTTCCAAGATGCGGCGTGAGCAACTTGCTCACTAAGATCATTGACTCGCGAGTGAACAAGTTCTCGACAGAACGTTCTAGGAAAATCGTCGGTTAGGTATGCGAATGATCTCAACCGTCGCTTGGCATCTGTTGAAGCGGCCAATTGAAGTAGGCACTCGCGTGCGAGAGAGTGTTCTTGTGCCAACTGAGAAAGCATGAGCGTGCCAGTTTCCCAGACTACTTTCCGAGGGTGTGCGGCGGCGTCTCGAATGGGTAGAAGCCTTTTCCGGTCGCAAGTCTTGAGGTCAAACAATACCTCGAATGCATCGCAGGCCGCCTCTAACGAACTGCGGTCATCTTTAGAGCACCGGGTGCGCTGAGTCCAATAGCGGTAAAGATTACGAGAACCGCGATTCAAGATAACGTCGAAGTAAGGCTCATCCATTTTCTTGCAGAAGAAGGGCTGGGATCGCCCTGCCGCGTGTGTGATTGAATTCAGCAGAGTTGACAGGCTAGTGCGTCTGCGGTTCTTGTATTAGTTTGTAAGCCTTCTCAGGCGGGGTGGAGTTTGTTCAGGTATTTGTCAAAACTCTCCGCTATGAGGTAGCAATTCTCGTATCCCCAAGGGCGTTCCGGTAATTCGTCGTTCTCCCGCATCCGAAAGAAGTTCTTGATTGACGGATCAAGTTTTGGGTACTTTTCCAGGGTTTCTTTAGTCCAGAAATACCGCATTTCCGTATCCAACGCGTAAACACAACCATGATCTATCCCGGCAACTGATATGCATGTTGTCTGCCCATGACCGATGCAGATCATATTGCGAGGGGTTATGTCCGAATCCAGAAGTCGGATGATACCTTTCAAACCGCCAACTTCGACGATGTTCGATTTCCCAAATGGTGTTGGTTCAGCGCATTCTGCGAGCAAGTCTTCGACGTATCCGCCACCTTTTGTCTCTTCGAGAAAGGCGAGAAACTGAGCTGGCAGTCTGACGCCAATCGCACGCTCAATCTTGCCAATATCCAAAGGGTCAAACGGTACATTCGGTTCTAGTTTGAGATGTGATGGCCAGGGCATAGGAGTGTTTTTGCTCAGGAACGTCGGCGTTCAGCCGGTTTGAGTGTTTTCGATTGATGTGAAGCGGGAGGGCACCGAGAACTCGGGTGCAACGCGGAGTGCATCCGCTTCTCTATCTATTCTTCGCAAGCGAATCGGCTGTGCAAAAGCCAAAGGACGCTGTCTTTACAACGTATCGATTAGTTTCAAGATGGGACAGCCGCTGAAGTTGTTCGTCTGTCGGTTCGACAACCCAAACTTGGAAAATGCAAACCGTATCGCCTTTCTCCAACCGAAACCAGTGAGAATCTCGCGCACCCTCTGAGCGAACTACCAACCATTTTTCCGCAGCTATTTTGCGATCCAGGAAACCGAGAAGATGTTCAAATACAGCAGCAGAATCTTCCAGTTCCGTTGCAATAAACAATTCGTTGTCAATTGCATAGTTGGACTGAGAGTTGCCAGATGACCCTGAGCCTAGCACTAGAGCTGTCGGATCAGTCGCGGCAAGTGCTCGCTGTACTGCGAGGTCGAATACCTCGAATCTTTCTAGAGTAGGAGAAGCCCTGAGAGTGGCCACGAAATAGGGAATCAAGAGCGCGACGAACAGGGTTAGGGTGAGAATGTGAATGAGTCTGAATCTTGTATTCACAATCCCATCTCAGAAAGGAATAACGTTGTGATTAACCGTAAACGCGGACAGGGGTCTCCATGCCAGCTTACCACGCGGCGTTTCACGGTTCAATTGCTTGGCGATCGTCGCCAATAGGCTTAGTACAGCGAGTGGTGTCCCGGGCTTTACAACTAGTTTGCAAGCAACATCCGGTGCCCACTACGGCATTAGAGGTTTCTGGATAGGAACTGACTTTGCTACCCGCTGGCTCGTTACGAACTGAGGCGGATGCGAACAAGGCGCTCCGTGCATCGCCTTTCGGTTTTCCACAACGCCAAAACGCAACGTCACTAGCATTTGACTGCCCAATGCGTGGCTCGAACGACACGATTGGCTCAGCGTCAGAACCCAATGGGCAGACTTGGCTCCACTTCGTTGGTCCGCCTAGCGCGGTTTTCAAATGGTAACTCGCCCAGCCACCGAGGCTTGGCGGCATGCGATGATTCTGCTATTCATCTGGTAGGAGTTGAAGCGTTGTCTGAAGACATGTTCAAACGACGATGGTTCAGAGAAATACAGGTCTGTGAAACGAACATGGATTTTGGTCGCTAAACGCTCGCCTTTCATTTCGCCGAATTCTAGTTTGAGCAGGTCTACCCAAAAGTGCTCGCCCATCATCTGAATCGTCAGGTAGATTGATCCTTCGCAACGGTCCGATATGGATTCTACTGGAAATGTTCTGTTCGCAAGCTGCGAAAGGTCAGCGGTTGGGAGGCGAAAACAATTGATATTGAGTTCAGGTTCCTCTTGCACATTGGATTCACCATCTACGACAAGATTAAACGGCTCGAATTCCACGTCTATTGCGTGCGCTTGCGTTGAAAGATAGCAGCCGACGGGGCGAAGGTGTTCTTCAGCAAGATTCATTATGGTGCTCCGACAGCAGAACATTAGTGTTCACCGCGATAGCGACAAAGGACTCGGAAACTAAAACCCCAAAAACTGGGCGGCGCCGGTCCGTGTGCAACCAATCAAACTAACAACGGATCGTGAGCCGTTAGATCGCCAACTATTGCCGTTAGCGATGATTCCCAAATTGCAAGAGAATCTAGCGTGTATCCCACTGGTGCGGTTGTGTACGGCGGTGCATATCATCGTTCCCCGTGATCCTGAAGTGTCCGATTGGAGCCATGAATCTTTTGCCAAAGTTGTTCCGCATCCGGTCACCAAGGGTCACGTAATGGAATCTCGTCTAATTCAAATGCGACGAACCGGGGCGTGGCGCTGCCGTCGCAATAGTATACCTGCACCGTTTCGTCGGGAACAACGAGGCGATCATTGACATAAAGACGCGTCCCTCGACGACTGTCACCACGATTGTCCAGCCAGGGAGTGAAATTGCCTCCTCGCCACTGCTCTTCCGTGTGGATCTGTTGGAGAAACACTAGGCGAACACGTCCCCAGTCTGCATCGTGTGCCGCCATGCAGTGGATATATGGCCCCTCGAAAAAAGTTGGCGTTCCGGTGACAGACGTATGGAGCGACGGATAAGTTGCGTCACGATAAGTCGTGATTGCGCGTGGAATCAGCAATGCCGAAAGAGCGACAACGACCAGCAAAGTTCGAAGTCCAAATCTCATTCGATTCGAAGTGCCTTTCGCAGAACGATGGCGATAAGCGAGTCGCCGCAGGTGATGTTGCTGTAAAACTGGGCTAGGCTCAGCGACTTCGTTTCATTGCTTGGTTCTGCCGCTTTGTGAGCACGAGCGGACCGCGTCCACGATCTGTTCTTCAGTGACCAAGTCGAGCAGCAGTATTGGTGCTTCTCTGTTTGGACAGTATACGATGGTAGCGGGTACACTTGTGAGGGCGTGTTCGTGCAAGAGTTCTGTGACGACCGGTGATTTGTTGGTCCAATCTGCACGTAGAAACACGGTTTCTGTTGAGCGACATTCATTCTTGATTTTCACAGATTGCCGCACGAGAGCATCATTCATTTGAGTCGAAAGCGTCCAGTTTCCAAATATGGTTAGCAGAACAGGGCTGCCTCCATCGAGTTTCGCTTCCAGTGTTTCGGGGGTATATGGCTCATATGATAGCGGCATTGGATCCGTGCGGTCTCTAGCGATCATCCCAGCTATCGCAATTAGAACAAAAAGCGGTGCAGCAAGACGAAGTGAAAATCGCATCGGATCTATTTGCATTAGAGGCAGAACGTCTACATTTACCCGATCGCGACGGGTGATTGTCCATTTGAAAATTTCCCGACTTCGCGACTTGGGTGCAATGTTAGGTTATCGGATCATCCACCGGCTTTTGATTCTTTGCCGACCGCAAAGTCGGAAAGAGCGTTTTCCAGTGCAGTAACAATTTTCTGACGCTTCGGTTCTTTGGTCAATCCTTTGGGAAGGCGTTCGTACCAACGCTGCCAGTAATGTTCAAGCGTAACATTCGGGAGACGTGAACTTGGATGTATTTTCTGGCGAAACCATTCGAGACATTCGCGAAGTTGTTCCAGCGATACAAATTGAAATGTAAAGCCAGCGACGGCCACGAAGTACATTCGTCGATGATCGAGATTTGGCGATTTGGCCGGCTCGATGTTCGCGCCACCGAAATAGCTTGCAGCGCCCATGACGTCTACGTGACGTTCTGGATCAAGTTTTTCAGACCAGTGGCGAGCCATAGCAACCTCACGATTCAACAGATCCGAT
>DNPC01000212.1 GCA_003501565.1 Planctomycetaceae bacterium
CGGGAGGGTGGGAGTGTTCTGTTTTGCCACCTAAAGGCTGGTACAACGAATGCCGAACACTTCCGAGCTTCCGACAAACATAGCACGCAAAAAAGCCGCGAGAGGCGAAGGGCTTCTCGCGGCTTTACGTTGTCATGCTCAATGGCCTGCCAAGTAACTCCGGCGGGCCACGGTGGGCTTATCGAAGCAATCCAAGAACGTTTTGCGGGTTCTGGTTGGCGATTCCGAGTACCGAAGTACCAGACTGAACAAGGATCTGAGCCCGTGTCAGTCGAGCAGATTCGGCAGCGAAGTCCGCGTCACGAATCGAGCTTTCGGCTTCGGTCAGGTTAGCAACCGTATCGTTAAGCGAAACCATGTTGCTTTCCAGTGTCGTTGCTTGGAAAGCACCGAGTCGACCGCGAAGGCTGGTAACCTTGTTGATCACTTCATCGATAACTTTGCCAGCACCGGTCACATCCGTGTCCAGGGCCTTAGCTTGACCACTGCCCAGTTCGTACAGCCGACCGCTTGCTCCACCGAGCTTACCGGTTGAAAGCGAGCCGATCCCCAAGCGAGCTTGCTGGTTGCTGACTACGTCGCCACCGAGTTGGAACAGAGCTCCACCGCCATTGATCTCAAAGGCGAAGTTGGTGCTCGAACCGGCGTCAACAGTCAATGACAAGTCAAGTGTCGCCGTGTTGATGCTGAGTGTGTTTGCGTCACCCTTGGCACTTACACCGTTGACTGTCGCAACGATGTCGGAACCTGCGTCCCGCGTTGTGCTCAGTGCAGCCTCGAAGGTCCCACCAGTACCTTCGCTGATGACTTCGAGGTCAACTAGCGAGTCAGTACCGTAGTCGACACTGGTCAGTGCCAAAGCACCGCTGCTAACTGCAGCTGTAACGTTGGTAGCGTCAGAGACCAAGTTGATCGCGGAAGCAATTTGCTGAGCCGAAGCACCTGCCTTGAAGTTGAAGGTGTCAGCACCGCTGGAACCGTTCAACTGGAAGACAACATCTGCATTCAGAACTTCACCACCTGTCGAACCGGTGTTCAACGAATCAGGCAGGTCACCAGCGGAGTACGATACGTTCGTACCGCCGGTAGCACTGAACAGAGCGGTGCCTGCTGCACCGTCGATTGTGTGCGAACCGATCGCAGTAGCGATCGCGGCCGAAGTTTGAGTCGATGCGCTGTCGACCGTTACCGTAAGGACTTTAGCGGTTGAATCGTAATCGGCAGAGTTAGAACTACCCGATACGAAGTTAACCGTTACGTTGTTGTACTCCGATCCTGCGTTTGCAGCGGTGACGGTCAAACCAGCCACGTCGTCGTTGATGGTTGGAGCACCTGGAACAACGTCGGCGGCGGCCGCGGTACCGGTTACTGCACTTGACACAAAGTTGTCCAAACCGTCGATTGCCGCGGCGATAGCTGCACCAGTTGCGGTACCATTACTACCCGTGCTGGCACCGTCGCCACCAGTGAAGTCAGCGGTGATTGTCAGGATATTTGTGTCTGCGTCGAAGGAAGCTTGTCCAGTACCGGCAGCTGCGCTGTCGACGATGCTGATGCTCGCCAAGGTTGAAGGAGCGGTAACGTTGACAGTTTCGCCCGCAACCGTCAAAGCAAACGTATCAACGGTGTCGGTCACCGATGCATTCGCACTGGTTGTGAAAGCACTTGATGCAGCCGACAGCGTAGCTTGCTGTGCAGCGGCGGTGATTTCAACGTCGACTGCTACCGTGCCCGTTGCTCCCAAGTTTGCTTGGTCGATCTTCGCGTCAGTAACAGTAGCAACTGCGTCGATGGTGCTGGTGAAGTCCAGCGAACCGTCAAGCAGCTTACGACCTTGGAAGGTCGTGGTTTGAGCGATTCGGTTGATCGCTTCCAACGACGAATCGATTTGAAGCTGATTAGCAGCGATTTCGTCGTCGCTGAGAGCACCGTTGTTGGCTGCTTCTACGACCAGTCCACGAACATCGTTTAGGAGTGAGCTAACCTGGCCCAGCGCGCTATCGGCTGTGGCGATGATCTGGCTCGCACGTTGGGTATTGCTGATCGCCTTGTTGATGCCCGTGATATCACTGCGGAGGGCTTCGCTAGCGATCAGGCCGGCAGGATCATCCTTACCGGTGTTGATTCGCAAGCCGGTGCTGAGTCGTGTCAGCGAGGTTTGCAAATCACTGTTTGTTTTGTTCAAGCGGTTTTGAGCTACCAACGAGCTCACGTTCGTGTTGATACGAGTCATGTAAGTTTACTCCCAGTCGGGTCGATGAAGGTGTACTACGCCGCGACGCGCCGACACACGAAAAAGTGTTAACTATCCCGTTTAAGCGTCATGCCGCATATCGCATGGCGTCTTCGCGACCCGAACAGATGTTGCCCCTTTTCAGAAGACGGTTTCGTGTTTGACGGAATCGCATGGGTCTGAGCCCCAGAGGGAAACAAACCCTACTGTCAAGACTCGCGTTAAACGTAGCATCGAAATTCCGCACATGTCCGTCCAGGTTTTTGAGAATTCACGTAAAACTTCAGCGACACCCGGTAAACCATCCCCTAGGGGTTGAATTAGCGTTACAACCTGATTCGTCGCCGACCACCAAGCACTACAGTTTGCCTAGGCCCTACGACATGAACGCTAAATATTCGCCAGTCGCTAGCATCAGGTGTGCGGAAAGCCGTAAGAGCGAAAGAAACCGCCCGAGATGTGTGCAACGACGTAGCAACGCGAAATGCACGTGGTGCCAGCTTGAATGCCAGCGATAGGTAACAGTTCCCATCAGCTTGCCACGTACGGGCCGTTGCCGGAGTAGAAAACGGAATAAGAAATGGCGAGAGGAGCGCGGAAAAGACAGTAGGGAACCCCTTAAACGACATGAAGGCGAGTGCCCAAGCGCTCGCCTTCATGTGTTCCTGCAGTTCTTTTATTTGGTCGTGGTCACCAAGATCGGTCAGTTTATCGGCGCCGATTACCTAGCGAACGCGTTTCTCCAGGCTGGACGTGGCCAGCTTTTTGGTTTTCGCGTTTGATCGCCTCGTAAACCTCTTGTCGGTGTACTGGAATATCTTGGGGGGCTTCGATTCCCAGCCGTACCTTGTCGCCTCGAATATCGACAATTGTGATAACTACGTCATCACCGATCATGATGCTCTCGTCTCTGTGTCGCGACAGCACCAACATGAAAACGCTCCTTCTCCGGGTCGTGCAAGTCTATAGTCAGGTCAATCCATTAATTTCAACGTGAGAAGCCAGATGTGGAATCTGGCAACAAGGGAACCTATCGACTCGGATGTCTATCAACAATGAACTGCTCTGCTATCATTCACATTAGTCTGGCGATTCAGGCTAGGTATAGCAGGTACGGCTGTGCCGCTTGTCCGATTTGGCTGGTCGCTTTACAACAGGTTTGTGCATCGGTGGTTTGGGTGGCGCAGCTTGGTTCCTGAACCGTTTATGCACTCGGGCCAAACAAGGCTATTTCGTTTAGCAGAATTGCGATGACAACTGTCTTAGTGACTGGATACGGCGGATTTCTTGGGAGTGCTATATGCAGGCAACTGCTGGCTGGCGGCTACCACGTTCGTGGCATCGCCCGGAGCGCATATCCTGAATTGGCGGCCAAGGGCGTCGATTGCATTGAGGCGAGTATCGAAGATGCTGACGCGGTTGGACACGCGGTCCAGGGTGCTGATGCGATTATTCATACTGCGGCCAAGGCAGGTGTATGGGGGCCTTATGACAGCTACTATCGTGTCAACACAGAGGCAACCACCGGATTACTGGAGGCTGCGTGTGCGGCAGATGTGCGTGCGTTTGTGCATACAAGCAGCCCCAGTGTAACCTTCGCTGGTGAACACCAGTCGGGGGTCGATGAAACCGTTGGTTATCCCGACCGCTGGTTGTGCGCGTATCCTCAAACAAAAGCTCTGGCCGAGCAAGCGGTTTTTGATCGCCTCAACGACCGTTTGTTTGGTTGTGCGCTGCGCCCCCATTTGATTTGGGGGCCGGGTGACCCACACCTGTTTCCCAGAGTTGTCAAACGCACGCTGGCCGGACGTCTGCGGCGCGTGGGCGGTGGGCAGAACTTGATCGATACGGTGCACGTTGAATCGGCGGCCAGTGCCCATCTTGCAGCCTTGGAGCGATTGCTGGACGCCGATCGCGCGGTTAGCGGGCAAGCGTTTTTCCTGACCGATGGCGAACCTGTCGAGTGCTGGCAGTGGATCTCTGAGATATTGCAAACCGCCGGCGTACCTGTGCCCAACAAGTCAATTTCGTTCAGGGCTGCATATGCCGTGGGGGCCGCTTTGGAAACAGCCTATCGAGCCATGGGCCGGCAAGCCGAACCGCCCATGACTCGTTTTGTCGCAGCGCAACTAGCGCTCGACCACTATTTTTCGATCCGCAAAGCTCAGCAGTTGCTTGGGTATTCACCACAAATCGATCGCAATAACGCTCTTGCCGAATGCGGAAGCGAGCTTCGCCGGATCGCGAAGAGTGGTTAACAGAATGAAGAGTGGTTAGCAGAACATCGAGTCCTGCGTGGTAGAAAGTATGCCTCGCGTTTGGGCTTGGGAGTCGATCGCGTGGAGTCGCAATGAGACAATTAGGCAAGCGTCTCTCTGGCGAATAGCACTCTGGTAAATAGCACTTTGGCAATCGGCATGATGCAAAACCGGGAGTCGTCAGCGCACGCTGGTAACTTACGGAACGTGCCCCCGACCGTACATACTTCTTAGGGTAATCGAACTTGCACGCCGCATTGTGGACATTGATTCGCCTGGATATTGGGGCGAGTTTGCGTGGACTGCTCAATGTTCGCAAGAGTTGGCGACAACTCGGGCTCGCGATTGTCGTAGTGGCGTTCATTGCGATGATCATTTGGGCTCGCAGCTTTTCCGATACTCAGCCAAGTGGCAGATTCGGTGCGGCGGCACCATTTTGGGCGCTGGTCTATTTGCTGATGACTTGGCTGACGGCTTCGGCAGATCGCGGACTGATCATGCGACCGGCCGAGATTCACTTTCTGGTCGGAGGTCCGTTCCCACGTCGCGATGTGATTACTTTAACGCTCGTCCGCTTGGCCATCCGTTCTGTGGTGGGCGCCGTCTTCCTTTCTCTGATCGCCCGCACTTATGCGACCAACTACTTAACGACACTGGTGGGTATTTGGCTTCTGATCTGCGTTTCGCTACTAGTTGGAATGGTCGTCTCGTTGGCATCGGGAGGAGCTCAGTCATCAGTTGTGGTTCGGCTGCGCAGGGCGACTACCGTAGCGGCATTGAGCGTGTTGTGCCTGCTGGTTTGGCAGGCAATGGAATTGGCGGGCTCTCGTGGGGAAGTGCGGTTGTCGACGGTGGCGGCCAGCGCTCCTGAGACCGCTGTTGGACGGATCGTAATGCCACCGGTTGCTTGGATGTTTGCTCCGCTATCCGCTCAAGCTTTCTTCCCGGATGTCGTGTGGCTCTTGCCTGCGAGACTGGGGGTTTTGGGGGTGCTGGTAGGCCTAATCTATGTTCTTGGCGGTGACTTTGCAGAACGGGTAACGGCTCGTACAGATCGCTCGCTGCACAGAAAAGCTGCGGCGCGGCGCGGTGGCGTTGCCGGCACGTCGTGGACGAGTGGTCTACGTGTGCCGATGATGGGTAAGGGGCCATTGGCGGCAATTGCCTGGAGTCAGCTTACACATACCGCGCGGGTATTACCAAGGTATGCACCCGGCGTGGCTGCGCTGGTCGGTGTGGTGCTTGTGATCCTGTTTTCGATCGCCAACAAATCTACAGACCAACAGACTTCCGCAGGTTGGTTGGTAGCGGCATCTTTATATGCGGATTTTCTCATCATGCTTCAATTGCCGCTTGGAATGCTGGGGCCAGTCGCCCAACGGGAGATGCTGAAGGCAATGCCGATCGCGGCCTGGAAAGTCGCAATCGGCTTATTGGCCGGACCACTGGCCTTTATGATCGTGGTGCATCTACTAGTTTTAGGCGTTTTCGTTGGATATTTTCCCATTCGAACCAGCGAAGTGTTGTGCGCTGCAGTTGCCGCTGTTCCTGGAGCGTTCCTAATTGCGGTCACAGTGAATGTGCTGGCGTTGTGGGGGATTCTAAAACCCAAGGCACTCCAGCAGCGTGACGCACTCGCTGCAGGAAGAGCCATCGTAAGTGTCTGGTTCTTTATGTTGGCTTTGTTACCAGCGGTAGTGCCCGCGGTCGCGGTGGCCATTGTGTACCGCAGCTTTGGTGGAAGTGCTGAGGGCAGCTGGCTAGCGGTTGCGGGAGTATTGGCGTTCGCGACCGCCGTTTATGCCGCCGCGCTGGCTTGGGCATTTTCACGGTGGCAACCACCCCCACACGAGCGTGGCTCCGAAGATGCGGAACTTAAGACTTCTTAGGACGATCTGGGCTTAAGAGGTTAGACGCCCGCGTTACGAAGATTGCGAGCTGCCTCTTCTGGTGTGAGTGGATTAATGAAGCAATCACTACCCCACTCGAAGCCAGCTAGCTTGGTAAGCCGTGGGAAAAGCTCCATGCGCCAGTGGAATGAATTTTCGTGACGCTCACATCCAGGGGCTGTGTGGATGACGAAGTTGTAGGCTGCGTTTGGGTAGCAGTTTTCGATTCGGCGGACCGAACGGTGGGTTAGCCAAGCCAGTTGATCCAGCAGGTCCTGGTCCAGTTGCTCGAACTGGGCCATGTGTTTGGTCGGATAGATCGTCAACAGAGATGGTACGCGACTTGCGAAGGGACAAACGGCAATAAAGTCGGGTGTTTGTTCAACAACACGAACCTTTTGTTCAATCTCTTCCTGAATCAAATCGCAGAACAGGCAAGCGCCCTCGGCTTGCATATATTGCTCCATGCGATCGGCGGCGCGTTTTACGTCTGGGGGCAGTAGGCTGGTTGCAATTAGCTGCGAGTGCGTGTGCGCAAGCGAAGCACCTGCTTCGGGGCCAACGTTCTTGAACACGACGGCGTAGCAGGCGCCACGTTCTTCAAGCCAGTAGCGTAGGCGGTCGCGATATGCACGGAAGACCAGGCAGACTTCGGCGTGGCTGAGCTGCGATATCGAATTCAGATGCCTTGGGCTTTCGACGATAACTTCGTGCCCACCGGTTAAGTCTTTGCGACGGAACAGGTTAATGGACGATTTCTCAGTAGCCGCGGATTCTGACGGCACACCGAAGCCCGGATCGGGGTAACACTCTGTGACGGCGGGAAACTTGTTGGGAACGACGCGAACGGCCCAATTGTCGTCAGAATCCTCGCCACCCGGTCCGTAACTGAGTACTGCGTCGGGGGTGAGGTGCTCGTTTCCGGCACAAAACGGGCAATCGGAAGGGTCGACCTCCGATGTTTCATGACGGACAAAATCGAACGGCCGGGCCGTCCGCTGCGGAGCCATGATTACCCAACGGTCGCTGAGCCAATCATGCCGCAGTTCACTGCTCGTTGCATCGCGCTCAATAGTCACCATTGTCGTCTCCACGCCAACAGAACGCGTAGCGACCCAATTCGGTTCGCAAGAGCGTCTGCGGAACGATCTACGGCACTCCGAAATCCCTGCACAGTCCACAAGGACCATTGCTTTTTCGGAGTTCATGCTAAGTTACGTTGTTCCGCCTCACGAACGACTCTTGGCGATAGAGCCATCCGTGCCGTGACCGGTGTGCCCGCTGTTTAATCTTCAGGACGCTCGTCTCGCGGTTGCCGCACTGCCCAACGCGTTGGGATTCAGCAGGGCAATCGCTTGCTTTGAGCGCTTTCGATTGTGGAGCTACCCGTCACTTTCAACTACTAACTCGCGGTGAAACTATCGTCCAAGCGTCTTGTTGAACAACTCGATGTACTTCCGAGCACTTCCATCCCAGGACCAGTCTTCCTGCATACCGGTCTGAACGATCTGCTTCCACCTATCTCGATTGTATGCAAATGCATCGAGTGCGTTTTGCAAAGCGGCCTGCATTGACTCAAGGCTATATTCATCAAACCTGAAGCCGTTTGCGCGGCCTGCCTGGAGTGATTCGTTGGTGGCGTCGATGACTGTGTCACGTAGGCCACCAGTTGAATGCACGACCGGCACAGAGCCATAACGTAAACTGTAAAGCTGGTTCAAACCACAGGGTTCGTAGCGGCTTGGCATTAAGAATATGTCGCAACCGGCCTCGATCCGGTGTGCTACTTTCTCGTCAAACGTGAGCATTACCCCCATTTTATTGGGGTATCTGTCAGCTAATTCGCGAAGCTTAGATTCGTGCTTGGGGTCGCCGGTGCCGAGGATCGCCCACTGAAGGTGGCGTTGTTCCGCCCAAAGCTCCAACAGCGGTATGATGAGATCCCATCCTTTTTGGTCCGCAATTCGACTAACGATGCCGATCACCGGAACATCTGGATTTTGCTCCATCCCCAAATCGGCTTGGAGCTGTCGCTTATTCGCAGCCTTACCGGATTCCCAATTTTCGACGGAAAAATTTTGCGGCAAGTGTAAGTCGCTCGATGGGTCCCACGTTTGCGTATCAACTCCGTTGACGATCCCGACAAGATTCTCACCGCGACCAGCTAGAATGCTGTCGAGCCCGCATCCCAATTCGGGCTGCGTTATTTCAACTGCATACGTCGGACTGACCGTACTAACAGCATCAGCAAACACGATTCCGGTTTTCAGCAGATTAAGATCGCCGTGGAACTCCATCTGCTCCCAATTGAAGAACCGCCAGTCCATTCCGGTCAGTGGCATATCCAGATGCCAGAATCGTCCTTGGTAGGCCAAATTGTGAATCGTATGAACACTCTTGGCTTCTGACATCCACGGGTAATGTCCGTGCCGCGTTCGAATATACGCTGGCAAAAGGCCCGTTTGCCAATCATGGCTGTGGGCAATATCAATCTTGAGATCCAATCGGTCGATCGCTTCGGCGACGGCTCGGCAGAAGAATGAAAAGCGTTCGCAATTGTCTTTGTATTCCGCACCGCCGGGCTGTTGATACAGACCATCCCGATCGAAGTATTGTGGTTGATCGATCAAGTAAACGTTGACGGTTGATCCAGGCAATTGCGTTTTGAGCAGACGACAGGCTACGTGGTTGTTGCGTATATAAATCGTGAAGGCGTGGTCGGTTGCCTCAATCGCTAATCCCGATTGCTTGATCGTTCGATAGGCCGGCAGAAAACAAGTGCTTTGGCACCCCAGTCGCTCCAAGGCTATCGGTAGCGCGCCACAAACGTCGCCCAGCCCGCCGGTCTTCGCAAGCGGGACCATCTCACTAGAAATCGTCGCAATGTGCAGTTGTGTCACTGTCTACGTCTTATACGGGTTACACGAGGTGGTTTGTACTCGTTTCGGCGCCAAGCCAACTAGCATCCGCAGCAGGGATTCTGGCTGCTCCTACGCAAATTGGAGACTGTCTCAACACAGTGAGGTCACATCTCATCATCGTGAAGTCCCAGTGCCACCGGGTAGGTTGCATGCAAAGTACGCCTGCATGCAAGAAAATGTAGAGTATTACCAGGCTGTTGCTAGACTTTGTTCGGCACGAGCTTCCAAAATAAAATTCGTTCGGGAAATTATCTGCGCAATCGCTATGCCTTCCGCAGCTTGCAGGTCCCGCCAGTTCCGGCTTCCGCAGTGGATTCCAGTCTTCCCAGGCTTTGAACACGCCCAGTTATCCAGGTTGTAGCTACCCGGGTTAGAGTCTGTAACGATTTATGCGATTGACGGCGATCGACTATAATGGAACGATTGATCGCCCCAGTCCTGGATGCTAGTCGCAGAATCCGCAGTGCTGGAATGCAGCGTGCAGCATTCCCGTTACTTGGTGTCGATGTCGTAGTGGTCCGTGACTTTGTGGGCATCGTGACGCCCTTTGTGGGAACAGCTTCCTTTAACAAGCACCACGACCCCGTTTGTTGCCCCTCATACACAGGTTCGTTGATGGATATCTCGGTTTCGCGACCGAAAGTTGCCCAGTTGACTTTTCAAGTCCTCGGGCGATCGGTGCATCCCGAGCTATTCCAGACATTCAAGACGCGGCGGATCAATCGTGACGCCTATCAGGTCGTCAGCCATATTACGTCCGACGGTCACGTGGTTGCCTGCACGCGACGTGGTGTGACGCTTACCGAGATCGCAGCGTCTTCTTTTCAGTTGCTGCCCGAGGGACCACGTCTGGTCTCCCAACCGATGGTTGGCTCACACAAACAGGAAATCGAATACTCGGATGACATCCGCTACGAATTCGAGTTCGAACTTGAACGCGTTCCGAGCGAGATGTTCTGGATGATTCAAAAGCAACTGGGCGAGAGTCGAAAGAATCATGAGATGATTCAGGAGTTTGGGGCGAGTGGGCGAATTGCGATAGGCGGCCTAAGTTTTGTAAACATCGAAACGCGTTTAAGTAGTTTTCGTGTCCAAGCCATTCACACCTTTCCGGACGATTTGACGCTGCTCAAAACGCAATCGGTCTTCCGATTCGGCAAGACGTAGTACAGCCACGTCCCAAGCATGCACAACCTACGCAGTTAAATGCTCTGCGTATCGAATCGGCACGCGGTCGGAAAGAACTAGCCAAGCGGCCAGAAAGAACTAGGCTTGCGGTCGAAAAGAACCGGACCTTCTACAAAGAACAGCAGTGGCTGCGGAACAATCCGACGCGATCGTCTTACGTATTCACCCGTGGAGTGAAACGAGCCTGATTGCCCATATGCTAACCCGGCAGTTTGGGAAGATCTCGGTGCTAGCAAAGGGCGCGCGGCGGCCCAAGGGGCCGTTCGAAGCTGCACTTGACCTGCTTTCAATCTGTCGCGTAGTGTTCATTCCCAAGGCTTCCGATGCGTTGGATATCCTTACCGAAGCCAAGCTACAGAAGCGGTTTCGAGCCGGGTCATCCAACTTGTTGAGGCTGTATGCGGGCTACTACCTGGCAGAGTTGCTAGATCGGGGGCTGGATCGCAGTGTGGAATCGCATTCCGCGCAACTGCATTCTGCTCAAGAGCAAGTCGAGTTGTTTGACTTCTGTGTCGATACACTTCGGCTACTCGACGATCCGGAGCACGATGTTGGCACACTAGTTCTGCGTTTTGAAATGCAGTTTTTGCGACTCACCGGCCTAATGCCAACGCTCACGCACTGCGCTGCTTGCGGAGATGAAATCGCTGCAAGGACAGACTCCACTCAGCGCGAGTCTTGGAGCGTTTTTTCCGCGTCGGCAGGTGGCGTATTGTGCCGAAGATGTCGTGGAGCAGGGAGGAACACCATTCGTCTGCAGGACAATGCGATTATGTCTCTGCGGCGGTTTGCGACTTTTGATTGGCGGAGTATCGATACATCAGCGCCGATCAGCTCGGATCGTGCCGCGATTCGTGCAGTTGTACAGAAGTACCTGACCTACCAGCTCGACCGAAAACTGCAATTACATAGTTACTTAGAAGAATTGGGACGGTAAAACGGATGTCCGTTGCTCTTTGCGCAAAACGACCCCAATCAAAGGTCTTGCCAGCGTCGCGTTTTCGTTGGCAGTTCTGCCGATGGTTCGGATGTTTCTACGTGTGCGCCATTCTCCTGCCTGGTTGCGCCTGGGTACGCAACGATGACGATATCTTGGACTCTTACGGCGCGGGGCGTTACCGTCCTGAAGGCCGCAGTGTCGAAGGCAGTCGCAAGGGTACGATCCTAGAGGACCTGGGCCTTACGAAGCCTCCACAAAAAGATCTTGAGCTAGCCAAGGAACAGTTCGCTGAAGCAGAAGGCCTATTCGACACAGCCAAGCAAATGGAACGTGGTGAAGAGCGAGCCGAGGCGTTCCGCGCTGCCAGTGAAATGTACCTAAAGGCCGGTGCGAACTATCGCAGCTCATACCTTGAACAAGATGCTCTGATTGGAGCGGCCGAGAGCCTCTTCTTCGCAGAGGACTTTTATCAGGCCGAACAACTCTACGCGCGCTTGCTCAAGGAGTACGAGCGGACGCGGTATCTCGACCATGCCGAAAGTCGCCTGTGGTACATCGCCGACTACTGGGCAAATATCGCCAAGGCGGATCCATCGCCGTTCTACATGGTGAACTTTACAAACCCAAAGGAACCTTGGAACGACACTGGCGGGCATAGTGAACGCATCCTGGAACGTCTGCGGATGAACAATCCGACCGGTGATCTTGGTGACGACGCCACTATGCGTTTAGCGATGCAACACTATGAAAACGAAGACTGGGAAGCGGCGGCTGCCACATTTGCGGAATTAAGAAGTATCTACCCCGATAGCGAGCACCAGTTCAACGCACAGTTTTTTGAATTGCAGGCTTTGCTGGCATCTTACCAAGGGCCGGACTATTCCGAAGTCCCGATCACCGATGCGCTTGCTCGCGTAAAACAAATTGCGAGGCAGTTTCCGGTGAAAGCCCAGGAGAAACAGGCCGAGCTCAAGAAGGCCTATGGCACATTGCGTTACCTGCAGGCCGAGCGAATTTGGGCCAAAGCGGAATATCGTATCACGCGTCAAGAAAACGGATCTGCAATCTTCTACTTAGATCAGATCATCGACGAATTCCAAGATACACCTTTCGCCGAGAACGCGAAGCAAGCGAAAGAAAGGCTTTCCGGTTTGCCGCCCGATCCTCCGCAGCATTTTAAGTTCCTAGCCGACTGGTTCGGTGAAAATCAGGAAGACCGGCCGTGGATGAAGGACGAATAGTTGCATTGCACAACCAGGATATCCCCGACTACCTCGCTCAATAGATGCAGCCCAGCTTCCCGGCTGGCCGTTGGGCTGCTCGTGTGCCTAAGCGGTTTGGTTGGTGGCGGATGCGCTGGTTATCGTTTCGGATCACAAACGCTTTACAATCCCAACATCCGAACCATCCATGTGCCGATCGTTCGCAACGACTCGTGGCGACACGATATCAACACACAATTGACCGAAGCACTCGTCAAGGCGATTGAGCAACACACGCCGTATAAGGTCGTGGGGAATCCGAATGCCGATAGCACGCTAGAGTGTCGAATCACATCGACGCAGAAGCGGACGCTGACAGAAACCGACACCGATGAACAGCGCGTGGTCGAAGGCATGACCAACGTGATTTTGACTTGGACGGATCGACAAGGCAATTTGCTGTTCACCAATCGCTTTCTGCCCGAAGGTGAGCTCGCCTACCGCTTTACCGCCACCAACGACTTTGTCCCCGAAGGTGGACAGTCTTTCTCCACAGCACAGCACCGCGCCATGGAGCGTATGGCTGAGCAAATCGTCCAACATATGGAGCTGCGTTGGTAACGCCATGCGGCTGTTTGGACACGCATTCAGTCCGGTGGGCTAGCCACCGGCAGGGAGAAGCTGTCGTTACCCTCCTCCGCGAGGGGCAAACGTGAGGAACGGAAGTTCGGAGTGGATGCAACCGTCGATTGACGTTGCATTAATTTGCTAAGTTTTTTTGCATCGGTGTCTTTCGCTTCCAACGATTGCTGGGCGTGGAGGCCTGCAGCATCGGGTTGTTCGGATGAAGTCTAGCTACTTGGGCGGAGTCTAGCTGCTTGGATTCAATCTGAGTTTACCGGTGAGTGCTAACCCTCCCCGGTCTGCTTCGC
>DNPC01000147.1 GCA_003501565.1 Planctomycetaceae bacterium
GTCGAGGATCTGCCGTCCAACGACGGATTCGATAATGCTCATTGTCTTGGATTCCTATGCAAATGGTCTCACTGGTAAGTTGGTCTCTTTTCGACGCCGCTGTTTTCAATGCTGTAATTTGTCGGTTTTCAAGAGCGACAAGACACTATCCGTCGATTTTCAAACGACTGGTGCGTATTTACGGCTAGTGCCTTGCCGCTCGTAAATGTCGCGGTGGCATTGGGCATCACTCGAGACCGAAAAGCTAGCGGCTGCAATTGTCGCGAAGATTCTCCACTCCGCTAGGCGTCTAGCTGGGTCGTGTTGGGTAGAGTCTCTTGGTACATTTGCGTCGGCGCGGCACTTTTCGTGTGGCTCTAGGGTGATGTCATACCGCGGTTTCATACTCAGGTGCCTTGACTGCGGTTTCATATTTTGGATTCAGCTCGGCTAGGGAGGCCTATGTTTTCAGGCTTAGTGGAGGCAAAGGCTAGCGTTCAAGCGCTCGAACCCGAACCGGGCGGCGTAAGGTTGACAATTAGCCGGCCAGCCCAGTTCGACGATATCTCGCTAGGAGATAGCATCGCGATTAGTGGCTGCTGTTTGACGGTTGTCAAATTCTCAGAGACTTCGATGGAGTTCCAAGCGGGCGAAGAGACGTTGTCAAAGACCAAGCTCGGCCAGCTCTCGGTTGCAAGCGAAGTGAATTGTGAACGCTCTCTAGCTCTCGGCGACCGACTCGGAGGCCATCTAGTCACCGGACATGTTGACGGTCTGGGCACGCTAAGCCACCGAGGCGACAATGCCGAGTGGAGTGACCTTGAGTTCTCCGCGCCGGAGCCACTGTGTAAGCAAATGGCTTCCAAAGGATCCATCACGGTAGATGGCGTAAGTCTGACACTGGTCAAAGTCACCGATTCATTGTTTTCGGTGGCGCTCATTCCGCATACGTTAGCCGAAACGACGCTCGGCGAGCTGAAAGTTGGCGACAGCGTGAATTTGGAAACGGACCTGCTAGCTAAATACGTCGCTCGCCAATTAAATGCATTCACACCGTAGGCCGCTTCGCACCGCGAAAACCTGCGAGGCGGAACCCTGCCTGGCAATACTCTACTTAAACTGCGCGGCGCTTCGCAGCGGATAAGTCGTCGCGGCCGCCCTTAGTTTGGTCTTCCAGACAAAGCACATCATGAGTGAACGTCAAACACTTACCTATCTCCAAGAACGCTTTGCTGCCGCAGGGATTCAGCCACAAACGCGTTTCGGGCAGAATTTTCTGATCGATTTAAACTTGGTGCAGATGATTGAGTCGACGGCTGAGCTGAACTCACGAGACGTTGTACTCGAGGTGGGCGCGGGCATGGGCTCCTTGACGACCTTGATGGCTCCCAAGGCGGGACATGTGGTGTCGGTGGAAATTGACCAACATCTCGCGCCATTGGCCGAACAAGAAATCGCTAACTTTGACAATGTGACGCTGCTTCGACAAGACGCGTTGCGCACGAAGAACTCATTGCACCCAGATGTTATTTCAACGGTTCAGGAAAAAGTCGCCTCGATCCGTGGTGGCAAACTCAAATTGGTGGCCAACTTACCCTACAACGTTGCGACTCCGATTCTTTCGAATCTGTTAGACATCACTCCCTACCCTACACGAATGGTGGCCACGATCCAGCGTGAGTTGGCCGAGCGGATTGTGGCACCGACCCATTGCCGTGACTATAGCGCGCTAAGCGTCTGGATCCAGGCGCAGTGCAAGGCACGGATTGTTCGCATCATGCCGCCGGGCGTTTTTTGGCCGCCGCCGAAGGTTGAGTCGGCGATTATTGACATTCAGCCGCAAGCACTGCTTCGTCAACGCATTGGAGACGTACCGCATTTTCATCAGCTGGTTCGCGGGATTTTCTTGCATCGTCGCAAATATTTGCGTTCGGCCTTGTTCAGTGCAGTAAAACCCACACTCACCAAGGCAGATGTGGATGAGGTTTTGGCAGAACTTGATCTGCAGGCCAGCACGCGTGCGGAAGAACTTGCGCCCCAGCAGATGATTCGTCTAGCTAAACTAGTAAAGGCAAAGTCGGGCGGTGACGACTGATCCGGTGAAACTCTCAAGCAGCGCACTCGGCATCGTAGTTCAAACGCACTAGGTTGATATGTCAAATACAGACGGAACACTAGAGCATGGTGAACGATTGGGTGCTTACACTGTGCATCGATTGCTTGGTAGTGGCGGGATGGCTGACGTTTATTTTGCCATCCACCAGGAACTTGATCGGCCGGCGGCGCTGAAAGTCCTGCGGAAATCTCTCGCAACTGACGAAACGCAGATTCAGCGTTTTATGCAGGAAGCGCGTGCGGCAGCAGCACTTATTCATCCCAACATCGTGCAAGTCTACGACGTTGGACGCGAGGCGGATCTGCGGTATATCGCGCAAGAATATGTTGCTGGTAGTAATCTACGCGAGTACTTGAGTGCGCCTGGCAGTCGCATCGGCACTCCAGCCGAGGCGCAGACCGAATCACCTTCAGCGACAACTCGCGGGCCGACCGAGGCGGAGGTGCCACAGCCTACGCTCGAGCTCCCACACGGTGCTCTACCTGACGAACGAGCAGAGGTCAATGTAAAAAATCGAACGGATGAACCTGAGAGTGCATCAGCTGGGCTTACGCAAGACCGGCAGCTAAAAATCGAAGAGGTGCTTAGTATCACGTTGCAAGTCTTAGCGGCACTTGCCAAGTCGGCCGCTAGCGGCATCGTGCATCGTGATATTAAACCCGAGAACATTATGCTAACCACCGATGGTGGAGCCAAAGTGGCTGACTTCGGGCTGGCACGTATTATGCTGGGTGATGATCCCAATCTGACGCGGGCCGGAACTACCCTGGGAACGCCGATGTACATGAGCCCAGAGCAGATTCAGGATGGGAAGGTCGATATTCGCAGCGATCTGTATTCGTTGGGAGTCACGATGTTTCATATGTTGGCCGGCCGTCCACCTTTTCTAGGCGAATCGCCGCTTGCAATCGCGATGCAGCATGTACAAGCGAATGTTCCGGAGTTGGCTGGTCTCAGGGAAGGCTTGCCAGCGTCCCTCAGCGAAGTCGTTTCTCGTTTGCTCGAAAAGTCACCGGACGACCGTTTCGAGGATCCTCAGCAAGTGCTGGACTTTTTGAGGGAACATCGCACCGGTGATTTGGCCCCTTTCTGGCCCGACCAGGTTGTACCACTACCGGGCGCTGTTTCCACAGGAACGCAGGGACCACTGCAAGAAACCTTGGCATTAGCCGCCGCCCTGCGCAAAGAACGCAGGGGCCGAGCGAAGTCCTTAGTGGGCT
>DNPC01000148.1:0-1116 GCA_003501565.1 Planctomycetaceae bacterium
TCAAGCGTATTTTCGAGCAACGATTATCGTCCGGGCTCGGTGAGCCTTGACGTTCATCGGCTCGAATCAAGATTTGCAAATCGATCTAAAGCCTGCACCGAAACTGTGCCTCGCAAGACTGACAACACATGGACGTCGGATGCCCTTCAACGTGGCGACATCGCCGCGATTCAACAGAGGGTGCTAGACGACTCCAACTACATTCGTGAACGAGACTATGTTGGTGACACGCCGTTACTGAGCGCAATCGCGTTCGATAATCTCGAATTGGTGCGGTTCTTACTCAAGCATGGCGCTGACCCAAACGTGAGGGTCAACGACGGGTACACTTGCCTTCTGACAGCAAGCGAATCTGACACAGAAGATTCAATAACAATTGTTGCCGAGTTGATTCAGGCTGGCGCGAACATTCACACAACCGGCATAAACGGTTTTACACCACTCCACATGGCGGCGGCCCGTGGACATGTAGAAAAGGCTCGTCTCTTGATCGATGCCGGTGCGGGCGTTAACCGCAGGAAGGACATCGATGCGTCAGAAACTCCGTTGATGGAAGCGGCGTTCACGGGGCAACCCTCGACTGTCCACCTTTTGCTTGCGAACGGTGCAGATCCATCTATGCGCGACACAGTCAATAACCGAACGCCGCTGGAAATAGCTCAGGACGCTGCCAAAGGGCCCGATCCTGACGTCGTTAATTACCTCAAGAAGGAAAACATCGAGATTGACGTCGACGAGCTTTTTAGTGATATGGACCTACCCTCCGACCAGCTCGAAATGATGAAGCAGTCGATCAAGAATGTCGACATGACGCAGACCTACATCGACAATTCGAATGAACTCGTCAAAACGGGGAATCATGCTGAGGTTATTCACATTCTCACCAAACACTGCGAATGAATCAGGTAAGGAAAGTCATTGCTAACGGCCAGCACAATACCTTGTCTGCGTTAGGCCGTTGCGACGAATTGGAGCAAGGACTGCCCATAGAGATTTAATGCTTAGAACCTAAGCGAAAACCTTGAATCGAACATTAGCCGCGGGATGTTAGCCCCGGTTGTTGAGGTGGGAACCGCGGCTAACGCCGATCGGCTAATGGGGTTTCGGATAGGTTCT
>DNPC01000148.1:1179-10386 GCA_003501565.1 Planctomycetaceae bacterium
CCGATCGGCTAATGGGTTTTCGAATAGGTTCTTAGTAAGCCTTATTGTTCTAGCCAAGCATTGGTTTGACCCGCATTATGCGTGTAGGCCGCTAACAAGGTCGAAACCAATCCTGCCCCAGCGGCGTAAGTGCCTTCTACGCGACTTCGCATTGTTCCGCGGGAGCCTGCAGCGAAGTTTCGACCGAAGTTACGGCAGTGAATGCACTTATTTGATCCGGCCTACGTACCAGATACATAACCCGTGTTAGACCGACACCAGTGGCAATGGTTGCGGCGGTGGCCAAATCGTTGAACCGTCAAACGAGGCGTGGTAAGCTGGCATGGAGAATCTCTTCGCATGTCAGATTAATCACAACGTTATGGGACCAATGAATCTCGGTGCCATCTACCTCAAGACGTGCGCTGCTCAGCCCGCATATCCCGATACCCGATTAGCCATCCAGCCCGCCGAGCATAACAAACAGTCAATCCATAAGGCAAGTTTACGGATAGACCGCAATTCATTGGCCACTGAAATATCTGTATGCAAAAAAATCCGCTTCCTATCGCCGAAGACGACGCAGACCGGAAACTACTTTCTGACGTCTCACGCGTTGAATGGCATCTCGTAGGTATCCCGGCCGATGACGGAGGACCTTCGTATGTGTTCTCAGTTGGGCTGTACCACTCTTTCGATCAACCCGAAATCATGATCGTCGGATTGGATACAGGCACTGGCGGGCATCTCATCAACGCTATCGGCAAACAAATGCAGTCGGGCATAAGATTCGGCAATCGTGACATCGTCGATGACATTGCGGAAGGATTTCCATTGGGGTTCCGTGCGGTCACCAATCAGCACTACCGATCCTATCTCGGTTACGCGCTTTGGTTCTATGAATCGTTCGATTTTCCCGTGCTACAATGCGTTTGGCCTGACAAGAGGTCACGCTTCCCCTGGAACAATGAATGCGACGAAAGCTGTGAAACAATCCAACGTCTAATCGTACCGGACGGCTAACCATCAGATCGACACGGAGCGGCGGTGCGCGGTATTTCCAAGTGAAGTGCTTTCCCGCGCCGTTCGGTGCCCCTTACCGTTACATGATTAAACAATGAAGTACGATAATCTGTCAAACTACTGGAAAGGTCGGATCAGCTCTTATATCGCGGAACGACGACCGGATGGACCGCCCGGATTGGCAAGAGCAGAAAAGTTTGAAACCGATGAAGAGATTCAGTTTCTGACCAGAGAGCAGGGATACGTGCGCGAGATCAACTTGTCAATAAACGAGTTGATTTATCCCATCGCCAGCGTAGTCCGGCGTCTAGGCTGCTATCCACTTGGCTCACTGGAATACTGCGATGGAGAAAGACTTGTATGGGGGCCAGCCGTTGTCCGGGAAGAAAATGGGCTCTTTTCGGTCTTCAACTGCTCTTTACTGGATACTCGTGAATCGGATGATACTTCGAGGGGTTATCGCAAAGATCTTCCACCTTCCGATGCGGTCAGACTCTACTTGATCTCGGAGCCTTTTGATTTTTACGGTCACGAGACGTTCCGCTTCACTCACGAACCTGATCGGTGGTGACACCGATCAAGTTCTTGTAATTGTTGGGATACGAAAATCACACAAATGCACCTGAGTAAGAACGACCGGGCTGGCTTCGTTCGTTCATGTCAACAACCGCTTTGCATGCGGTGGAGGCTGGCACTACGGTGTGGCGCTAGGCAACTAAACCCAGTTTCTCCCGCCGGGGGGGTGTCCACTGAGGGGTTTTCCCGCAAGGCGAATGTGTCAGGAGTTGCTGCAGGGCGGCAACGCAGGAAGAGAGTCCACAGCAATCTGTCTTGGCTCAGCTTGAAAGCAAAAGAAAACGGCGACCAAGATTGCTTAGCCGCCGTTTTGAATGATGTGATACCGTACTAGTTATTTCCTAGTACATGTCGTGATCGCCACCGTGACCCTTGGCGCCGCCTTCCTTAGGCTTGTCGGCGATCAAAGCGTCGCTGGTGAGCAAGAGAGTTGCAACGCTGGCAGCGTTTGCTAGAGCGGTTCGAGTGACCTTGGTAGGGTCGATAACGCCAGCCTTCACCATGTCTTCGTAGGTGTCGGTGAGTGCGTTGTAGCCGTTGTTGCCCTTCTCAGCAGCGACTTTCTCGCACACGATGCCACCGTCTTGGCCAGCATTTTCGCTGATCATTGTCAACGGTGCTCGGCACGCGCGAAGAATGATGTTGTAGCCAACTTGCTCGTCATGAGGCAGGCCGGTGTCTACCTTCATGCTGCTGCTAGCTCGCAAGAGTGCAACGCCACCGCCGGGCAAGATGCCCTCCTCAACTGCGGCACGCGTAGCGTGAAGTGCATCTTCGACACGAGCCTTCTTCTCCTTCATTTCACTCTCGGTTGCGGCACCGACGTTAACCTTAGCAACGCCACCAGCCAGCTTCGCCAGACGCTCGTCGAGCTTTTCACGATCGTAGTCACTCGAGGTGTTTTCGATCTCGCGACGAATTTGGTCGATACGAGCCTTGATGTTAGCGCTCTTCCCACCGCCCTCGATGATCGTGGTGTTATCCTTGTCGATGATAACCTTCTTCGCACGACCAAGCTGTGGCAGATCCACAGTTTCGAGCTTGGTGCCGAGAGCTTCGAAGATCGCTTCGCCACCGGTCAGGATGGCGATGTCTTCCATCATTGCCTTTCGACGATCACCGTAGCCGGGAGCCTTAACGGCAGCAATATTGAGCGTCCCACGCAATCGGTTGATGACCAGTGTTGCGAGAGCTTCGCCGTCAACATCCTCTGCGATGATCAGCAATGGCTTACCTTGCTGAACGACCTTCTCAAGCACTGGTACGAGGTCCTTGATGTTCGAGATCTTCTTCTCGAAAACCAAGATGTAAGGCTCGTCCAGGACCGCTTCCATGCTAGTGGAATCGGTTACGAAGTAAGGCGAAAGGTAGCCGCGATCGAACTGCATACCTTCGACGAACTCAAGTTCGGTGTGCAGGCTCTTGCCCTCGTCGACGGTAACAACACCATCTTTGCCGACGTTCTCCATGGCGTCGGCGAGCAAGTTTCCGATCTCGCGGTCATTGTTCGCAGCGATGGTAGCAACGTCAGCCATTTCCGCCTTTTCGCGGATCTTCTTGGCCATCGAGTGGAGCTTCGCGGTGATATCCTCAACCGCCTTTTCCATGCCCGTCTTCATTTGAATTGGGTTCACACCAGCAACGACGCTCTTCAGGCCTTCGTTGAAGATGGCTTCGGCCATGACGGTAGCCGTGGTGGTTCCGTCGCCAGCGACGTCGCTCGTCTTGCTTGCGACCTCGCGAACCATGCGAGCGCCCATATTCTCGTAGACGTCTTCCAGGTCTATTTCTTTAGCGACCGTTACGCCGTCTTTCGTTACGGTCGGGCTGCCAAAGCTCTTCTGAAGGATGACGTTGCGCCCTTTCGGCCCGAGCGTAACCTTGACCGCACGAGCGAGCTTGGACACGCCACGCCGAATTGCTTCGCGGGCTTCTTGTTCAAATGCAATGATCTTTGCCATTGAGTATTACTCCGATTGATCTATTTCAGGTGAGATTTAGGCCGTCTTGGCTACTGTCAAGCTTCGCTGAGGCTTGGTAGCGCAGGCGGCGCGATGAGCGTAGAGTACAAAACGCCGAGCAGGGGCCTACTCGAGAACGGCCAGAACTTCGTTCTCGCTCATCAGCAGATACTCTTCGTCGCCGATTTCGATTGCCTCGCCAGCGTAGCTGGTGAACAGAACACGATCGCCAACGGCTAGCTGCATTTCGCCTCGGCTGCCGTCGTCGAGCAACTTGCCATCTCCAACGCTCACGACAACTCCGCGTGTTGGCTTGTCTTTCGCGCTATCCGGCAGGTAGATACCACCGTCGGTAACCGCTTCGGATTCTTCGCGTTGGACCACAATGCGGTCGCCCAAGGGCTGCAGGTTTACCTTTGTCTTCTTCTTGGTAGCCGTTGCCATCTGCGGCACTCCTAAGTCATAAATGGGTGGGTTATTCGAAACTGCGCCTGGACCGATGCCGGGCAGCCAAAAAGGCATTTAACTTGATGGCGGTGGCAGAAGAGCAAACGGTGTGCCATTACTGTCTTCTGACCACTATCGATCGCTTCCCGAGGCGACTTCCAAGGCGGCATGCGGTGATCAAAAGCCATGCTTGCCAATTTGGCAGATGGTCTAGCGCCCGACTTGCGGTAGAATCGTGCCCTATATCACTGCCCCTCACCCCATCGGAGTCTACCGGATGAGTTATACCCTCGAAGAATTCGTTCGTTCTACAGCTCAAGATGAGAGCGCGAATGACTATTTTCAGCTTGAGAATGACCGAATGCTGGAGGTCAACCTAGACGCACTGGTGTGGATGAAGGCTGGAGCCATGGTCGCCTACGTCGGGCAAATCAAATTCACTAGAGAAGGCCTGCTGGATAAGGGACTTGGAACACTTCTAAAAAGGGGGGTGACCGGTGAGGGTGCCAAGTTGACGCGAGCGGAAGGCCGTGGACGCCTGTATCTAGCGGACTCGGGAAAGACGATTCGGCTACTGAAGTTGCAGGGCGAGTCAATATTCGTAAACGGAAGCGACTTGTTAGCCTTTGAGCCAACCATCGACTGGGAAATTAAAATGATGAGAAAGCTCGGTGCGATGGTCGCTGGAGGCTTTTTCAACGTCCGACTTTCCGGCAGTGGGATGCTAGCGATTACAAGTCACTTTGAACCCATCACCTTACGCGTCACACCTGGCAATCCAGTCCGAACGGACCCGAATGCCACCATCGCTTGGTCGGGCAATCTAGCCCCTGACTTCAAAACGGACGTGACGCTAAAGAGCTTTTTTGGCCGTGGTAGCGGTGAATCCATACAGATGGAGTTTAATGGCGACGGATTCGTGGTCGTGCAGCCCTACGAAGAACATGCAGGCGTCGATGCCAGCTAAGCAGTCCATGGGATGCCCAAGCATCCTGGCAACTGCCACTGCTGCACGTTGTTTTAATTAGTCCACCGAGGTTTTATCTAATCCACCGAGGAACTCGGGTGCAATTTACTGATCACCAACTGAGAGCGTATCTCGACGAAAGTCTGTCGGCGGATCTAATGAGTGAGGTCGAAGCATCACTTCGTGAGGATTCGCAGCTTCGAGACCGCCTAGTGCACTTGGTTGGCATGCGCGAAGCTGGTGTTCACGCTTTAGGTGAGATCTGGCGGAGGCATCGGATCAGCTGCCCGGATCGCTCGCAACTCGGCAGGTACCTGCTGGGGGCCCTCGATGAGGAAGAGGCGGCATACATCAAGTTTCATCTAGAAGTTATCGGGTGCCGCTGGTGCGCCGCAAACCTGGATGACCTACGCAGCCAGAATGAAGGCCAGTCCGCCGCAACACAGACTCGTCGGCGCCGCTACTTCCAGACATCTGCAGGCTATCTCAAAAAAGACTAGTCCTCGGAGCGTAGGCTTCGCAGCGTGGCAGAAACTACCCACGTTGGGACTTTGCGCGAAATCGGCGGAGCGGAGCACCGTCGCGCGCTCCGTTGAACTTGGCTTCATGCTTGGTAGTGCGACCGCTGGTTCGTTGTCTCCAAAGCCGGAACGAACTCGGCTTCATCTCACGACGCATGAGCTTAATGACATCACCTGGCGACAGGTCAAATTGCACTCGGATGGCATCGAAACTCGTACGATCTTCCCAAGCCATCATAATGATTCGATCGATCTCAGCTCGGGTCAATTCGCGCCGTGGTTGGCTCATGCCTCGGTTCCTATGTTGCCGTTAGCGTGCTTCGTCAGAGATTAACACTCTGATTCAGAATAGAGGCATGGAAAGGCAACCAGGCATGTTGGCCCGCTATATCAAAGAACTGGCGGAGTCGACAGGCTGCTTGCAGTGCTCCCCAGATGGATCGTGGTGGCGACGTGTGACGGACACAAGTAGATGTACAGATTCGAATACGCGATTGGCATCGATTACTCCGGCGCTCGATCTTCGGAAACACGTTCCGCGACGCTGCAGGCGTCCACCGCCAGAACGGGTTGCTTACCAACGTTAGTTTCCTCGCCCACCTCGACTCCACAGCGAAAGCGAAATTGGAATCGCCGCGAGCTAGCCACTTGGCTCGCCGAACAATTGTCTAATAGTCCGCCCGTAATCGTCGGAATCGACCATGGGTTTTCGTTCCCCAGCAGTTACTTCCGTCGCTATCGGCTGAGTGACTGGGACGCGTTCTTACGAGATTTCGTCCGGCACTGGCCGACAGCTGATGAAGGGGTATGCATAGAAGATTTGAGAGCGGCACCCGATTCACTAGCCAAACTGAGGCAGGGCTCTAGTCGGGACCTACGTTTAACAGAGAAGTGGTCGGGAGCAGCGAAGTCTGTCTTCCAGTTTGACGTTCAAGGTTCCGTAGCAAAGTCAACACATGCGGGCATACCCTGGCTACATTGGCTCCGAGAGAAGTTGCCGGACGCGATACATTTTTGGCCTTTTGACGGATGGGATCCACCGGCTGGCAAGTCCGTTCTTTGCGAAGCATACCCCTCCATTTTAAGAAAAAGGTACCCACGCGAATCGCGCAGTGTTGATCAACACGATGCATACAGTATTGCACGATGGCTCGGCGAATGCACACAGCGCAATACCATCTCAAGATATTTTGATGTACCGCTGAGCGATGAAGAACGATCGCTCGCCGAACAAGAGGGTTGGATACTTGGTATCCTTTGAGCCGCTACAAACGCATCAATGATGCTCCACGTTAGGCGCTCCAGCAACGCTCGAGTACACCACGAACAATACTTGCTGAATCGCGAAATTGTTGGGCTTCTTCTTCACTCAAGACGGGCGTCAATGTGCGCAAGACTCCTCCGGCGCCCACCACGGCAGGTAAGCTCAGGCACAGGTCGCTGACGCCGTGGATTCCATCGATCAGCGTACTAACCGGCAGTGTTCGCCGGCCGTCCCGAACGATCGTCTCGACAATCAACGCCGTCGCCATCGCGATACCGTAGTTTGTATAGCCCTTGCATTTGTAAACTTCGATCCCTGCCTCGCGCGTTCTCCAGAACAGATTCTCAATCATCGGATCAGCGTCCAGCAACCTACCGCCGGTCGCGGCCATAGAAAGGGCCGGGAACTGAGACTCCCCGTGCTCGCCGAGGATGTACGCACGTATATCATCTGGATGAATCTGTAGATGGTCAGACAAATACGAACGAAATCGTGCGCTGTCAATTAGAGTTCCCGTTCCAATGACACGATTGGCAGGGAAACCACTTAACTTCCACGTCACATAGGTCATCACATCAACTGGGTTGGTGACGACGATAAAGACCGCGTTCGGACTCGCTTGTGCAAGGGGCGGAATCCAATGACGAAACAGTTCAACGTTGCCTTCGGCCATTGAAGTTCGGTCAAACTTCACACCTGGCTCGACCGGCACGCTATGCGTCAACACAACGACATCAGAATCTCGAGAGTCCTCGATCTCTCCAGCCCGAATGCGTATCGATCGCCCGACAAATGCGCACGCATGCCGCAAGTCCGCCGCTTCACCCTCGGCTTTTGCACGCGTGCGATTGACGATGACGATGCTGTCCACGATCTCGCGGATTACAGCGGCAAACCCCGTGGTCGCGCCAACCTGACCTGCACCAACGATCGTGAGCTTTGGCATTGCTTTATCAATAATGAGTAAACTGACAGACTGTTCAGTTCACTGTCTGACGAAGGCAAGCCGCCGACAAGTAGACCTCGACCGACCGGGGGGCTAGTTGCCGATGATCACGGGCGATGTCTGGCTACCTTTGCGAGAAACGGCCAGAATTCTGTTGCTGTCCGGGAACACCTCAAGTCGACTGATTCTGCCAATATTCGTTCGGGGCTGAAACAGGATGCCGAGCGGTTGCATCGTAGCTAGGTGCCAGGCCCGAATGGTTCCATCACGATGGCCAGTTAACAGATGCGATGGATCTGCCAAGGTGAGCATCGCTGTCACTTGCGAATCAGTTTCGAAGACATGCAGTAGCGCCCCGGACGCGCGATCGAGTACGGAAAGTGTTTCGCGTTTTCCGATGATGACGCGTCCTAAACGCTCATCGATTTCCACTTGCCAGGCGGCCCCCGGTCGCTGATCGTCGTACTCGTGAATCAGTTCTGCAGTTTGAACGTCAATTTCACGGACTGCAGTTCCCTCATTGGTGCAAAGCGTAGTTCCACCATCTTCAACGTATAGCATTACGTCGGGAGTAATACCTTCGAATTGGTGACGCCGCCAAGTCTTCCAGTCGTCGTCGGTAGACCAAGCAGAGATTCGCTTGCTGTCGCAAACGGCCACGGTACGCCCGTCGCGACTAAGACTGACCATCTGCCTACCGACTGAAGCACTAGAGGAGATACGTGCCACAATCTTGCCGCCAGCTTTCAGGTCGATAATTTCTACAACTTCATCACCTAGGGATGCAATCTTTTGTGTTCTACTGACTCGGCTAAAGACACCGGCGACATTGCTCAGTCTGTCTCCGTTCGGCGGCGCGTGCGGCTGAGAGATTCCAACGTAGAAAGCTCGATCCCCGATGTTGCTTGAGTCGTTTGGGAAAAACACCAATGTATCTTCTGCGCCAGGTGCGATGTCCCAAAGCTGCATCGGAGGGTTTTTGACCTGGACCGGCATAATCCGCTCCCAATCCCACACTTGGCTCGCATCCCCACCGCCAAGCGTAAGGAACTGCTTGGACGACTTGGTCCAAATCAGTTCCAGTCGATCGTCGTCTTCCAGGAGCCGCGGAGTCGAGCACTGAAATACCGAGGTGCCTCGTAAGTCGACTGTTCCAGCTTCCGATACAAACAGCCGCATAATGGCACACCTACGGTCCGGATACATCGCAGCCAACGACCATCCATCGCCCGTGGTGCGCAGGCACCGTGGGTACTGTCCATTCAGCTGCAGCATACCCAGCGACTTTCCGCTCTTGAAATCGATAACCAGTGCATTTTCTTCGAAGCGTTCCGCAGCGACCAAGTACTGCTGCTTATCACCGAAAAATGTCATGGTTCGAATAACTTCAAGCGGTGATACTGCGATGGTTCGCAGTCGCTTTCCACTTGGGATCTCGTATTGATCGATTCCCTCCCGAGTAGGAACCAAAACGGAACCCGAGTCCGGTGCAAACAGAATATCCTCGTGACGGTGATTGTTCG
>DNPC01000788.1 GCA_003501565.1 Planctomycetaceae bacterium
TCGAGCAGCGTTGATCGCCGACTGCATTTCATGAATGGTTTTGTCTGAAATCTCCATACATCATCTACTCTCTACCATGCGGTCGAAGTCGGCCGATGCTGAGCTGCTGTTTGGAACCAGCTGCATGAGCACAGAGACGCGACGTTGGCATACTTGAGCCCGTGAGTTGTGAGATAACATTACCACCAGCCAAACTTACGAATGTCTTCTACTTTGTAGTACGACTGCACGGCGCCATCGCGCACATAATGGTATCCGCCGCGATGTGGTCCATCGAGCTCCACGAAAGAGTCGGCAGTGGTCTCTGGGCTAGTCACCCAGGGAACGTCTAACTTTAGTGGCGCATCGAACACGACTGCGCTCCTGCGTATGTCCTTCGGTTTCACCTTAAGTACGTAGTGAGCAAGCGAATTGGCGTGCTCCACAGGTTCGCGAAGCAAACTCTGCTGTGGGCACCGATAAATACTTGGCGCATCCACAATCGACGCGGGAAGTGTATCGAGTGCGTCCCCAGTCGAAATAGTGTCTCGTCGAGCTTGTTGTTCCAGAAAAGGCAACAACTCCACCATCCAACCACCAACTTTCTCGTCTTCGGCTGGTAACGGGATGTGTTTGTTGAGATCCAGGTACTGTATAAGCGCAAGATCTATCTGCCGGATGTTGTTCTTGCAAACCGATTCACGAGCACTTTCTCGCATCCGAAATACAGCAGGAAGCAGGAACGCGAGCAGAACTCCAACAACGGTGATGACAACCAGCAATTCTGTCATCGTGAATCCTGGACGTGGACTGCTCATTTGACGTCCTTTGCCGTTAGCGCTGTTCCCCTGCACCAGCATAGCAATCGAGACTCAGCCGTTGCTATTGCGTCCGTTCGTGACAGCATTGGGGCCTTGAGCTCTGCAATAAATCCAAGCACGGCTACCGATTTACGTTCGGCAATACAAACGATACGCCCTAGCATGGTGACGGTCGCTTGTAATCGCCAGTTGAACGTCGCGGTGTCAATCGCATTGCAGTCCTCAGCACCGTCGGCTCAAACCGTTTCATCGGATCCACTCCGGCTTGCAAAATGCTCATAGTAAATCTCACTCAAGGCCTTCGCCTCGGCCCGAACGGCGTCGGCCTCCGAGGATCGGTCAAGATTATCCAAGCAATCAGCCTTGAACCAAAGGAGCTCGAACCTCTGCCAATCCTTGAGCTTGGCGACTTTCAACGCAGTTTCCACATCGGTGAGTCGCTGCGGATAGCGACCAAGTTTGCCAAGTAGTTCCAACCGAGCCTGCCAGCCGCGATAGTAGCTGGCGTACTCCGTCGTAACATACCGAGACCAGTCAAGTAGCTTTTCTTCGGTTAAGCTGTCGTGGACCTTTGTCCAATCCGGCGGATCCCCTCGAACAAGCGAGCATGCGACTATTATTCTAACTGCCAAGGCGCGATGGTATGCAGGATGATCCTCGGGGAACTCGATCACATGCGGTAGAGCATCCAGGCTTTTCTGAAGATCAACCAAGTTGGTTGCACGCACCAGTTGCATCCATTCTGGCGCGTCATCCGGATTCGCTCCCGCGTTACGTATGATCTGCAAAAGGTTGTCGAATCCGTCATCCGGATTCCAAAAATTAGAAGTGACGCGATTGGTGCTCAGGTCAAGACCATCCAACATGTTGCGCGCACCAGTTTCCATTTGCCCATCGACGCATCGGAGAAACCCGATTTCCTGCAGGACTTTGCCAAATTCCCCTCCGAGTTCGACTGCCTTCGCGAGGTCTGCCTGAAAAAGCTTGTCGACCTCTTGTTTGCTCTCGGGTTTTTCAAGAAAGCTCTTCTGAACGAACATTGTGGATGCTCTACCGCTGTACGCCTCGGGTCCCTCAGGGTCGAGCTGAATACAGGAATCGAATCGTGCCAGCGCACACTTGTAATTCCCGGTAGTACCTTCGAGGAAGGCCAGTTGGTACATGGCCGGGTAGAAACGCGGATCAAGCCGTACCGCTTTCTCAAACAAACGTTGTGCTTCAGCTCGAGCTTCGCCCAATTTCGATTTCGTCCCAGCGGCTTCGGCGATCGACAGGAATGGCTTAAAAGTCTCTTTTGTCTGATCGAAAGTGACGTAAATGACAGCCATGTTGAAACAGTCGGTTGCACTCTCCGGTTCACCAGGTTCCATCGCAAAGAAATCCGCCAACCACTCGACGAAAACGACGTCACCTTTGCCCATCTCGACTATCGATCGGATGTACCGAGCAGCGGTGGTGGTGCGGTATTGTTCGGCATGTTCCAAGTAGCGTTCAGCGCTCTCGAACTTGGTCGTTAGATCGTCAGTCGGCATCACAGTAAAAATGTTCTCGTTGAGATTCTGACGAGTAAGTTCACCCATCCCCGCAAACGCTCGCATCGAAGCGAGTTTAAAGATCAAGTCATGTACTTGCTCGCGCAATCGAATCTGTTGCGCCTCAGCTAAATCCTTGTCTGGGAGGTCTTGGGTCCAGTCAAATGGCTTCGTTTTCGAGACATCCAGATCAAGAATGCTCAGACACTGCTTAGCCGATCGATAGGTTGAGTGTGTTTCTTGATTCACCGTGTAGTGATAATGTTTGCGAAGCATTCGATTGAAAGATTGCAAGCGTGTCGCGCGGTCGAGCTTTTCTTCCAACGCAGCTCGCAGCTGGTCAAGTTCGGAAATCCCAGCGAGTCTGGAGATCCCTTGCTTGACCACCTCGATAGCTGCTTCAAAGTCATCATTTTGGATCTGTGTCGTTGAGACGGCATCGGCCAACTCAGCCGCGGAGCGAATTTGCTGCAGGCGCTGCTGTTGTGCGAACTCACGAGCCTGATTTGCGCTGGCGATCAGCAAGGAAGCAACCACAGTGGCGGCTACAAACACGATGGAGGCGATTCCGGCTACAACCCAAGATTGGTGTTTCCGCATCCAACGGAAAAGTCGATCAGATAGATTCTCCTGCGCACATGAGACTGCCTCGTCAGCGGTAATCCGATTCAAGTCCGCCACGATATCGGTTGTTCTGGAATATCGATCCTCAGGCGCCTTCGACAGCAGCTTTAGACAGATTGCATCCAGCGGTTTGGGCGTGTCAGTCACACGCGAGAGAGGCGGGGCAACTTCGTCGTGTGTGATCTTAGTCAGCAGCGAACTTAAGTCTTCACTCGAATGCGGGGGTGTCCCGGTAAGGATCTGATAAAGAACCGCACCTAGCCCATAACGGTCGGTTGCTTCGGTAGCAGACCTCCCCTGAGCTTGCTCGGGCGCCATGTAGGCTGGCGTTCCCAGCAATTCGCCCTGACGCGTCGCCAAGTTGGAACCGCTATCGACCGGCGGTAATGTCTCAAGCACATCGCCACCAGAGGATTCAACGTGCTCTGACGCCGCCGCTCCGGGTGCGGCCTCCTGGGTTGCAAGCGACTTTGCAAGTCCCCAATCAAGAACGGCCGTTTCACCGAATTCGCCAAGATGAATATTGTCTGGTTTGAGATCACGATGCAGTACTTTGTGAGAGTGTGCATAAGCAATCGTCTGACAAACACTCAGAAACGCGTCGATAAGTTTCTGCCGCGCGAGAGTGCGCTCCCGCGACTTTGGAGGAATTTTGTGAAACTCGCCAATCGCAGCTGTCAACGTTTCGCCACGCAGCAGTTTCATCGTATAGGACGGCTGACCGTCGTCCAGATGCGTCAGGTCGTAAATGGGCACGATGCCAGGGTGTTCGAGCTGTGCCGTGACACGCGCCTCCGCAACGAATCGCTCGCGTGTCCTCTCACTCGGCACAGGACTGGAAGGCAACTGCTTCCAAGCGATTTCGCGACCAAGTTTCCGATCTTCCACTCGCCAAACAACGCCCATCCCACCGCGAGCGTGCTCGGCAAGGCGACGGTAACGCGAAGCGGCCTGGCCCTCATCATCCGGCACTGGCTCGCTACTAGACGAGTGATCGTGGCGATCGTTTGCCGTTTCTGAGCTGAGGCCTTCGTCTTCATATTGGGTTGCGTATGCATCATCTACATCATCGCCGGAAAGACGACTGAGTCGCTCGCTGAGCCGTGACCGCAATTCCGGGCGTGATAACTCCGGAAACTGGCTGGTGAAATGCCTGACGACATCGTTGACATCGTGATGGTCGTATTGAGCTTGGCCAGCGGAGTTTCTATCAGCCTTGTTTCCATCGGCCTTGTTTCCACCAATTGGAAACGTGCCGTGGTGAAGTTCAACTTCGGTCGCGATCAGGTCAATCAAGACGGAGGCCCGCGATCCCTCCCCTAACTGTCCATCATTGGCCGTAGCATCCGGCAAGAAGTCTGCGATCATCGGAGACTTTTCTCCAGATGACCACGCTTTCCGAAATCGACTAATCGTTTCAGGCGGGGTTTCGTCCATTGTCCATGCCAGACTAACTGTGTAGTTTTCAGTTCATTCTGCGGTTCAGATCGCAGTCGCGAGCTAGGCAATTCTAGCAGGCTCACTCCGCCAAAGGTGGCATACTCGATTCGGTTGGCATGCCCAAACATGGCCTCGAACGTTAGAATTGGCCGGATCGGCACAGTGGCGAACTCGCTGTTTCAATTGCCGCCTCGCCCCCCCTACAGAGAGTGATGCGCGCCGCATGTTCAGAAGCTCTCGCTAGCGGCCGGTTTCAACAATCCTTGAGAATCCCATGAGCATTGCACCAATCCTGCCCTCTTCGCCTGGAAAACTGCCGCTGAGCGATTACAAGACGCTTAGCAATGAGGAGCTTTGTGATCGCATTTCGGCTGGCCGGAAAAAGCTAGGCGATGAGCTGTTGATTCTCGGTCACCACTACCAGCAGGACGAAGTGATCGAGCATGCGGACCTACGCGGCGATAGCTACCAGCTCAGCCAGATGGCGGCCGAAAGCCCCTCATGTCGCACGATTATTTTCTGCGGCGTGCACTTTATGGCGGAGACCGCGGACATCCTGGCTAACCGACCTGAAAAATTTACCGAGCGCGACGGTACGCGGGTTCGAGTCATTTTGCCGGATATGGCGGCCGGTTGTTCGATGGCAGATATGGCAGCTATCGGGCAAGTCGAAGACGCCTGGGAGC
>DNPC01000838.1:0-1160 GCA_003501565.1 Planctomycetaceae bacterium
TTGGCGAGTCCCCAGTTGGTTCGCTTCGCCACAATCGACTGCCTCGGCAAAGAGACAGTCACATTTGACTAGTATAACCTTGCTTTACTTTCTAGTCTTCGATCGGTGGCAGAACTTTAACGTCCTGCCACCCGATTCGAATACCTTTGCACTCAACTGTCTAAGCCTGCGAACTGGGTCGCAAGTAAGACCTACTGAGCTAGCGAGGTGTACATTTGGTCGATGCCTTGACGCAGCGTCCAAGAACGTTGCGTTGGGCAAGAGGTGTGCTTGGCACTGGTTAGTACCGTGGTCATGTGCTTCTTCATGTTGCCGTTAAGATCGCTGCTCATCAGGCTTTCCAACGCTTCCTGGTAGACAGCAGCACATTGTTCGTGGTGTCCCGAGTTGAAAAGAGGAGCGCCAGCGGCGACTGCCTTTTCGAGGACCTTACGAGCGTCTGCACCCTTAGCTGGAGGCAGAAGTACGCTGTCAATTACGTGGATAACGCCGTTAGAAGCGTCGATGTCTGTTTTGACCAACTTTGACTCGTTGATCATCGCGCCCTTCTTGCTGACGTTAACCATGATCGGGCTACCTTGAAGAGTCTTAGCAGTCTTCGCTGCTACAGCGTCTTCAGAGTAAACGCGACCTGCGACAACGTGGTACTTTAGGATTGCGACAAGCTTGTCCTTGTTTTCTGGCTTCAACAGGCTCTCGACGGTTCCCTTTGGCAGTTTGCCAAACGCTTCATCGGTTGGAGCGAATACGGTGAAAGGTCCCTTGGTTCCAAGGGTTTCCGCCAACCCTGCTTTACCAACAGCAGCGAGCAGTGTGCCGAAGCTACCAGCAGCCTTGGCAGTCTCGGGGATAGTCTTGTCGGCAGGGAGGATAACGCTGTCGATGATGTGAATCACACCGTTATCGCATGCGATGTCGGTGGTTACGACCTTCGCGCCGTCAACCATAACGGTCGAGCCCTTGACGCTGATGTCAATGCGTTGTCCTTCTAGGCTCTTCGCGCCCTTCAGGCCAACTACCTGCTTGGCCATTACTTTGCCTGGCACAACGTGGTAGGTCAGGATCGAAGTGAGCTTCGTCTTGTTTTCTGGCTTCAGTAGCGTTTCAACAGTTCCCTTAGGAAGCTTCGCGAACGCTTCGTCGGTTGGTGCGAATACAGT
>DNPC01000838.1:1208-5011 GCA_003501565.1 Planctomycetaceae bacterium
TCGTCGGTTGGTGCGAATACAGTGAATGGGCCTTCACCCTTGAGGGCATCCACGAGATCCGCGGCGCCGAGTGCTGCAGCTAGCGTCTTGAATTTGCCAGCGCTGACAGCAGTGTCAACGATATCGGCCGCGAACGTGCTGGCTGCAAGTGCGCCAGTGGCAGCGAATGTCATCAAGCTTCGGAAGAACATCTTCATGGGTCGGTTTCCTAGATTTGTCTTTTGGTTGAGTTTGTTTAACGGGGGGCTAAGAGGCATTCGATATCCTCTCAAGCTGTAGCTGACCGGCCGGGTCAAAAGAGTATTCGCACGTGCGTCACGACCGGATGCAAGAAACCGAAAAAATTTTCTGTGGAGCCGCCGGCAGAACATCGAGGCTCAAATCAAGAACAAATTAACCGCAGTCGCAGGGGACAGGTGTCTTGTCGATGCAAGCACGCAATTGGCGTTGATGGAGAAACTTCGCTGGTAGGCTTTATAGCGGAATGCGAGTCATTCGGCTGGAGTACGGCCACCAGGCTTCAACTCGCGTGACAATTCTACAATCACGGGCCGCTGGTAAACGGCAGGGTTTATGTGAGGCCGAGCGTCCAGCAATTTTTGTTGAGCCGCTTCGGGAGTTAGGCCTTTGTATTTGACCAGCCACCACAATGCTACGGTGGCACTCCTCGCTCTGCCTGCCTTGCAGTGTACATACGTCTTGCCACCGGCATCAGCGTGACGCTGGATAAAGTCCGCGCCTCGATCAACATGTTCGCGAGTTGGGTGATTGAAGTCGACGGTTGGTATCCATAGCTGTTCGATCCCGAGCTCAGCATAGAGATCGAGCGGGCCACTGAACTCGTCGCACGTGTTCACCACGCCCGTGACACCCATTTTGGCAAGCGCCTTAGGATCGTTGCGAAGAGGAACAGCGCCCAGAACCAAGTGCTCGTCAACTTCATTCCACCAGGCCCGCGTCTTGAGGATTCTGCCGAGCAGGTAGTTGTACCCGAGCGTTGGATAATAGATTACTCGGGCTTGCCAACGTTTCATAGGATCAGCACTTGTCGGAATTGGTGGTCGCGAATCTCCATTTGCGGGAGTGACAGTCCGTTGGAGTCCGATCAGGCGTTGTCAGCAGGGATGGTACCGATGGCCGGCAACGCTGTTGGAAAAAGAAACCGATGTTTTCTGTGGGGAGTGAAAGTAGCTCCACCTTCAAAAACCTCACGTGGTTAACTCAGTAAGGCTGTCTTTCGGTTAAACCCGGGTTATTCGTCTGGTATGTGCGCCGGAACAAGTAATTGCACTCACTCCTGTAACTTCGATCGAACCGTCGCTGCAGGCTCTAGCGGCGGCCTGCATGCACAATCCAGGTCTAATGAAAGACAAGGCCGGTAGACCTACGCAGAACCGCTTGGGTTGAAGTAACCGGGTTCCGCGCCTGCCTTCCATTTTATGTTGCAACCGATGCTCGGCTTCTGCACTTCGGCGATTTTCTGTCCTGAAAGAAGTGCGTCGATCGCTGCCCGCAAGTCACGTCCATCGGGCGTCTGATCTTGCTTAGGACGCGTATCGTCCAATTGACCGCGGTAAACCAGTTTCAGATCGGCATCGAACAGGTAGAAATCTGGCGTACAGGCTGCATGGTACGCTGCCGCTACTTCTTGCGTTTCGTCGAACAGGTAGGGGAAATGGTAGCCTTGGATAGCCGCCTCTTCCTTCATCTTTGCCGGTGAATCGTCCGGATAGGCTTCGGCGTCGTTACTGCTAATCCCGACCGTCGCTAGACCTCGTGCGACATAATCATCCGCCAGTTTGGCGAGCTCCGGCGCAACGTGCTTCACGTATGGACAGTGATTGCACATGAAAATCACCAGCGTGCCGTTTTCGCCGCGGCAATCAGCGAGAGACTTTGGGTTTCCGTCGTAGTCGGGTAGCGTGAAATCGGGCGCGGAAGTGCCGAGCGGTAGCATTGTGCTAGCAGTGCGGACCATCGAACGTTCCTATAATGGAGCAGTACAATTAGCGAAACTTAACGCGTCAGGATCACGAAGCAAAGCATCCTGAACCGAGGAATGCAAATTACTTGTTTGCCACACTCTGGCGTATTCTCACGTCCCGGCGCTTTGTTGACAGCATAAGGACGCGATCAACCCGTGAAGCTCAATTGCAGGAGACGACCTGTCGGTATGGACTCAGTCGCTCGCTAGGGCAAACTGGATCAGTCGGTTCTTTCGGTCACTTCCAGCAGGTGATAGCCAAACTGTGTTTTCACCGGACCGTGTACGGCGTTTAGGTCGCCAGTAAAAACGACTTCGTCGAACTCAGGGACCATTTGGCCTTTCCCGAATTCACCCAAATCGCCACCTCGCTGTCCTGACGGGCAGCTGGAGTGTTCGGCGGCTAGCTTCCCGAAGTCTGCTCCGCCTTCAATTTCGGCCTTGAGTTCGTTGCATTTTTCTTCGGTGCTTACCAGAATGTGCCGAGCTTTTGCACGTGCCATCAGATGGATTCCTTTTTCAATTCTAAGTTTTGCGAGTAGCAGCTAACTTGCTGGTCCGTGATTTTGGTAGCTCCCGTTTGTCAGGCGGAAGTCTGCACACTGTATGTGCAATATGCGCTCCAGTTAAGGGGGGCCGGAGGCTAATCACTGGGGGTCTGTTCAAGGTGGTTAGTAAGATCTGACCGGATTCGCTCTTGAATCCTTCGAACCGTTCGTTCGCTACACCCGACGGATTCAGCGATTTCGCGTTGTTTGCATCCGTCTAACCACATTTGCAAAACACGATGCCGCTCATCGTCTTCACTCCCAAATGCCGCCTGAAGCATGTCCTGAAGATCGATTTGCTCAATTGCATGGTCCCATTCGGCTGGTTGCAGGCTCTGGACCTCGGGCATTCCACTTTCTCGCGTAACCGATCGACGGTTGCGAGTGTGGAAACGGGCTTGCATACGGACTTTGTTGAGTGTGATCGTCAGGAGTAGACGCCATAAATCGTCCTTGGACTCAAGAGTGAAATCACCTTCGCTTGCTCGCCGAAAAAAAGTCCTACAGGCCGACTGAACCACGTCCTCTGGATCGACTCGGCGCCGTAGCCAAGAAGCGATTTGGCGCTCGGCGACTCGCTGGAGGGCGTCACCGTAACGCCCCCAAAACTCTTGGACCGCGTCGGGTTGGCCTTCTGCCAAATTTCCCAACCAATCGATGGTCACTTCGCTGTCGGCAGCCATTTTCTTCCCTATTGGATGGGCAATTGCCAAATTTGCCGGGGTGACAAAGCTCTTGAGCGGGCCAGCCGGGCGTTGGAAATGATGTCCGGTTCAAGCTTTGGGCCCAGAAATTTCGTTTCGGACGGACGGCGGTTTGCTCAGGTGTGCCCAAATAAGTCCGCGCCGATTTCGGAACTCCTCACAATCTACTGCAATGAAGGCATAGAAACTACTACCTTTGGTTCTGTTGCTGAGCACGATTGACCATTCGGAGTGGGCGTGCGAGCCTGGAATCGTGATAGCTTGGTCATGGGCGATTGGAGGTGGTAATCTACGAATTCTTGGCTGGTTTTGCGGTTCAGGCGAAGGCCGGTAGCTGTCGGTGTTTTGAGTAGGTAGATAGCCTCTGTCGGCCGCCAGAGATAGCACTGTAGCAGTGTTTTCGATTGAGCTATTCAGCTGTGGAGACTGCGCCGATATCTAATTCTACAGCTCCACCCGACGACCTAGATCAGTCAAACGCAATCTGTCTGATTCGGGCCGAGCCGTCATACACGCAGGCAATTCGAGCCCCGATAGCATCTGCTTTTGCCACCGCCTCTTGATCTT
>DNPC01000402.1 GCA_003501565.1 Planctomycetaceae bacterium
CCCGGCCGCCTGCCACGCTTCGGCGGCTTAACGGAAGGCGAGCGGTTTTTGCTCGCGCCACCGTCAATTACACAATCCTCGCGGCCTCGATTTCGTCGAGAGCTTGGTGGGCGTTGGCAAGACTGTTGCCGGCAAACTGAGTGCGCCACTTCTCCGCAGACGGGCTCTTGGAACGTTGCAGCCGGATGTAAAGCCACAGCGAAGCGGCCAGACCGATAACGCCGACAAGCAAAGATACCCAAAGGCAACCCGGAAGTAAAACTACGTCAAAGCCCACGGCCACGGCGGTTGGAATCCACATCAACCACCAGGGAAAGCCAACCAAAAAACCAACGCCCAAATAAACACGCTTGATCGTATCGAGCGACTCGCGAACCTGCAGTACCGGTTTTGCGTAATCCACGCGTTTGATTCTCGTCAGGACAGCAGCGGCCGCAGCAATCAGCACCACGCCGTAAACATGCAAGCTGACTCCGCAAAGCAATCGATAGAGCGTCAGTGGGTACTCAGACCAGATACGAGTGTTCTGAGTCCAACACCTTGCTCCCAAAGCGATAAACAGCACACTAATAAGGATCTGAATCATTTGCCCCCAGAAAAGCGGGTTGAGCGACTCTTTCACACGCTGCATTAACCGCCGACGATTGATCAACAAACGTGCCGCTGCGTCCTGCTCTTCCAAACGCGGCGACGAAGTTGAAATTGGTGAATCACGGGTATAGTCGACTGTATCATTTCGACTTGGATCGAACGAACTGTTGATACTCTCGCCCGACGCAATCGACTGCAGATCCGATTTTATTTCCACAGCGGTTTGGTATCTCAGCTGCGGTTCTTTCTCAAGTGTCCGCAAAACGACTTCGTCCAACCGAACATCCACCTGCACCTTCTTGCTGGGCACCGCAAACCGTCCGATCGGAAGTTCACCTGTTAGCATTTCGTAGAAGACGACTCCCAGCGAATAAATGTCGGCGCGGTGGTCCACGCTGCGTGAACCCTCCAGTTGCTCAGGGGCCATGTAGCGGGGCGTGCCCATGACCTGGTGCGTAGCAGTAAGTGCCAACGATTGGTTCTCACCCAGAATGCGTGAAAGTCCAAAGTCGGCAATCTTTATTTCCCCGTCCACCGACATCAGAATATTCTCGGGCTTGATGTCCCGATGGATGACCGATTTATCGTGCGCGTACTGCAGTGCGTCGCATAGTCGCGGTACGATTGCAAGTGCTTGTTCAGGGGACAGCGACTGCGACTGGACCACCTCACGCAGTGTGGATCCCTCGACGTACTCCATCAAAAAGTAGTAGGTGTTTTCTGCCGCACCGAATTCATAGACACTTACGATGTTGGGGTGATTCAGTTTCGCGAGCGTGCGTGCCTCGCGTGTGAATCGCATTGCAAATTTGACGTCGTGGCTGAATTCCTCCGGCAAAACCTTCAGTGCGACAACTCGATCCAGGCCATGCTGTCGTGCCTTGTAGACGGCCCCCATCCCGCCGGCGCCGATAAGACATTCGATTCGCAGCTTGGGAAAGAGTTGCGAGAGTTTCTCGATGGCAGGTGGTTGGAACGCTCCGCGAGGTGGTTCTCGATCGCCGAGCGCCTCTTTGACTACGTCGACGTCATTGGGAAATCGCGCAACGAATTCGTCTATGCTTGGCTTTTCGCCACGTCGACTGCGGTAGTCAACCTCGAGCACAATCAGCTCCGCGAGCAGCACGCGGCGAGCAAGGCCATCATCATGGTTGGCGGTCAGCGATTCAATCGACTCTGGTTCGCCACTCAACCAGCCTTTTTCATATTCGGCGCAGACATCATCAATCTTTTCCAGCGCCGCGATCGAGAGTCTCTGTTGTCGTACGTTCATCTTTGTCGATCAACTCCTGCTGGCATTTTTCGCGGATCAGGTGCAACCGACGCTCAATCGTGCGTTCCGAACACTCAAATTTCGATGCAAGTTCCGCATTGGTGTACCCTTCTAATTTGGCACCCGCTAAATCTCGGAGCTGCCCGTCACCCAAATGCGAAAAAAGCTGCTCGACGGCCTCCTGCATCATCAGGATCATCTCGGGGGACGGTTCATTTCCAACAATTTCGTGAAACGCACGGTTTTCTTCATCGACTTCTATCGAGTGAAGCACATGCTCGCCGCCCCGCCGAATCCGTTGATCGTGACGCCGTTTATCGATTACCTTCCGAACCGACATCCGCAACAAGACTTGCCATAGGCTGTCGCGATCGGCCAAATCGGGAAATCGCCCCTGTTGTGCGGCATCATAGAAGCTATTGAACACGCTCAGAACGATATCCTCTTCGTCACTTGGTGCCCGATTCTGTCCACCCAAACGCACTCGGACAGCTCGTACCAGCCGATCAAAATAGTGCCTCCACAGTTCGCTGGCCGCTACCGAATCTCCCTCTTTGACGAGCTGGATCCAGTGGCTTACGTGGGATTCGTCAGGCATAAGAGGCTAGCACAAAATTTTCGGGAATTAAGTAACAGCGAATTGCAACAAAGTTGATCAACTCGGTACTATCGCAGTGTATTACGGCTTAAGCGTCAACTCAGTCAGTACGGGGCGATGATCGGATACTACGCTCTCATCAACAACTCGAGTCCCTCGCGCCGACCATCGCTCGCGGGGAGCAGCAAAAATAAAATCGATTTCGACTTTGGGTTCTGTCGCAGACCACGTAAACCGCTCACTCTCAGGTTTATCCGCCTCGAGCAACTCCTCGAACAATCGCAACGTCCGAGAACCAGGCTGATCGTTAAAGTCGCCGAGCAGTACGACTGGCATCGAGACCTGTCGCAAGTAATCCCGCAGCTTTGTAGCCTGTTGAAACCGGATCTCGTCATTGCGTAGCCAGTCGAAATGGACGTTCACGACCAGAATCCTCTCGTCGCTTGGCAGCAGCACCTCCGCCATGAGTGCAATGCGTGGTTCTCCACCTGGAGGCAATTCCAGCGTGTGGACGTCGATGATGGGATACTTTGATAGAACAGCCATACCGTACTGCCCACCATCGTAGTCCATGAACTTACCAAACGCCGAATGCATCTTCAGTGCATTGCCGAGTACAGCTGCCTGATTCACGTTGCCGCTGCGATTGCAGTGCACATCAACCTCGGCCAGCCCCACAACGTCCGGCTGCAGATCGTGAAGACGCTTGGCCGTCCGCATCACAGACAGTTTTTTATCCATGCCTACCGCATGACGAATATTGTAAGCAACCGTCCTGAGGCGCTGCGTCTGGGCCAACGCTGGATGTGATGACGGCAACCGCTCGAATTGCGAAACCACGGCTGCGTGATCCGATGGAAACCAGGTATAATGTTGCATAACAACTGACGACTCGGTGACTCGCCAGTCATCGCCGCGATAGTAAATGAAATCGATTCTGTCCTGCTCTTGCTCAACGAAACGCGGGCTCCAAGTAGAATCGGCCTCGCGACTAACGGCCGGGTT
>DNPC01000404.1 GCA_003501565.1 Planctomycetaceae bacterium
GTAAACGCAACTGTGGTCAAAAAGCAAACTGCCAGCCACTTGGGTAGCAAGGGACGGGTTTTTTTCATGTTGAGTCTCCACTGAGTAGTTTGAAGCGTTCGTAAGTTCCTGAGCGGCACGTGCGCCAAGCCCAGAGCCAGATCCTAGCGTCCTCAAACTCAGTACTCTCCAATGACCTCCCCGTCAGTGATCATGGTTAGATTTCGGAAGAGAGTGAAGTCGATGTTAGGCGTAATGGTTCGAACCGACCCGTCGCCCAGTGCTACCGTGATATGCCCGCCAGCATGGTAACTACCCCAACGCGAGAACCGATCACCGAACCCAAAGGCCGAGCTGATTGGCCCGGCCGACATCCAGATGTAAACCCGCTCGGGTCCCGCCTGAGTTTCACCGAAGATGATGGTGTTACTCAACCCGTCGGTAACTTCGCCGAATTTGGTTTTTGAACGGTTGTAGAATGCCCCTCTCACGCTCGGCACAACGGCGCCACGACGCCCCGCACTAGCAACATAGCTGGTTGGACCGAAGCCAACGTTTGTTAGCGAGAAGGCTTGGTGAGTCATACCTCCATTGCCGTTTCGGTACATGTGCGTCCGTGAGTAAACCCGCGGTGCACTCTCGGACTCAGCGTCTGACGGACAAATAAATGCCGACAACCGCGCTTGGGCGAGTGCGTACAAGTCCGCATTGCGGAACCAACGCTGCTCTCCAAGTAGATCGATTTTTTTGTGATCATCCGGTATCAGGCTATAAACATTGTTCTGCTCCATCTGAGGGAGCAAGAAAGGAAGAACACCTAAGTACGGCTGCTCGCCACCGTTCTGCATCCGAAGTTCAATGTTTCTTGGATCAGGACCAAGATAGCCTGGGGGCATCCGCCCAAAAGACGATTCGAAATTGTGAGTCGCCAGTCCAATCTGCTTCAGATTGTTTGAACAACTCATCCGACGGGCAGCTTCGCGAGCCGCCTGGACCGCTGGCAATAGCAAGCCAACTAGAATCCCAATAATGGCAATTACGACGAGCAGCTCCACCAATGTGAAACCGCTTCGAAGCAGTGCAGGTGAAGTATGCCGACTTCGATTGGAAGACCGGCGACCAGTAAGATAGTACGATGGCATCATGTGATGCTCCTGAGGATGAGACAACGTAGAAAGGAAACGTTGCCTGCAAAAGGAAAAACCTGTTGCGACCTCAGCGTGTGCCAGAACAACTGGCGCGGTCAGCCGATACGTACCACTAATAGTCGAGACTGCCTCCAACCACCCGGCGAGAACCGGGTGCGGAACAAGCGTGCACTCGACGCATTTACAAACAATAAAAGTACGTGCGGCACGGCCAATGAGAGAGAGTTTCGACCGATACGCCCACTGGCACTATACCAACAAAGGGCGGATATTCAATCAAAGAATGCTGGATAATTTGACAGTTTGAGAAACTTGGGCGTCGAAGCTCCCGTAAGAGTTTCGGAGATTTCGGCACATCTGATCGGCCCTACGCCCACGAATCTGCCCTTGTCGTCAACCGAAGGTAGCAGTGTAGCCGTTGCGAAGTTCGACGAGGTGGTTGGTTATACCTCGGGAGTGCTGCTAGGAGAAAACTCAATTGCGAATCGTTTTTTTGACTGCGGGCGCTGCGGGAATGTACTGCGGCAGCTGCCTCCATGACAACGCAATCGCACGCGCCCTGATGCGGCTTGGGCACGATGCTTTGCTGGTTCCAACGTACACACCAATCCTGACCGACGAACACAGTGCCGCGGCGGACAAGTTGTTCTTCGGCGGACTAAATGTCTACTTGCAACAGCTTTCACCGGTCTTTCGTTGGCTACCGAAGTGGGCCGACGGTTTCCTCAGTCAGCCCAAACTGGTCCAGTGGATCGCTTCCCGTTCGATGGGCACCACAGCAGACAAGCTAGGGGCATTGACCGTTTCGATGCTGCGCGGGCGCGATGGCAACCAACGCAAAGAAGTCGACCGCCTATGCGATTGGCTGAAAGATGAAAATCCCGACGCCATAGTTTTCTCCAATCTGCTCATCGCTGGCTGTGCACCCACGATCAAGGATCAACTTGGCTGCCCAATCGTCGTCATACTCCAAGGCGATGACATCTTTTACTCTGCTCTGACACAGCCGCACAAGGACCAAGCTGCTACGGAACTCAGGCGACTGGCGCAACTCGTTGATCGATTCGTTGTCCACTCCTCTGACTACGCACAACGCATGGCATCGATGCTGGACGTGCCCATGGAGAAAATGCACGTCACTCCACTTTCGATCGACACTGCAGATTTTGCGAACATGCCCGACTCGCAACCTCGCCAGTCGTTGACGATAGGTTATTTGGCTCGACTTGCACCGGAGAAAGGGCTGCACCTACTGGTCGACGCCTTTATTGATCTTGCCCACCGCGACAGTAGACAAGATGTCCGACTCGACATTGCAGGCTGGCTCGGCCCACAGCACGAAGCTTATTGGCAGGAACAAAAAAGGAAGATTAGTGCGGCCGGCTTAGACGATCGAGTGCACTACCATGGAAGCGTTGACAGGGTCGGCAAACTCGAATTCCTCAGCAAAATCGAGTTGCTATGCGTTCCAACGACTTATCGTGAACCCAAGGGATTGTTTGTCTTAGAAGCGTTAGCCGCAGGTGTGCCTTATGTGCTGCCCGACCACGGTGCTTTCCCGGAATTGCACGCCCGACATGACTCAGGACACTTGGTCAAACCCGAGGACCAGACTGCGTTGGCTGACAAATTGAGCGAAGCTCTCGACGACTTGGCAGAGATTACCAGCCGTGCGCGCCTCGCGCGCGAACAAATGCTGTCAGGAAATATGATTGAAGCCGAGGCGAAGTACTGGCTGGCTCTCCTGGAAGAGCTGATCGATGACACACAGAATAACGGTCAAGAAATCGTTCTGGCCAACAGATAGCAGCTAAACCGTTACGTCCAACCTTCCTTCCGCCAGCTGAGCAGAAACGCTCACTTGGGCGACTTGTTTGACGAGGTCGACGGCTGCTTGGCCTTGCTGTTTTTGAACGGCAAGTGTCTTGGCCGCGATTGCGGACGCAGCTTCGTTCTTGTACTGCGACTGCTTGATCGCGCTGGCCGCATTCACACTTAAATTTGTATCCATAGCGATCACTTTCGTATCTACTGCCCACTGATACCCAGTGAATTCGGGTTCTACAGGGAAACATAGCACTCCTCCGGCAGGCCAGACTGTTCAAAGCCGCATTACCGGATCGTGATCTGTAAGACTCTGTCGAATATTCGGAATTTGCGGAATGCCCTGCACGCATGCGATCTACGGAATCAGTTCGGCAATTCGGTTCGCTAACGTTTGGCGGTTGTCGAGTTCTCCGAATATCTTCAAATGCCGATAGTCCTCCAACTGCCAGAGATCGACATTATCACCTCCAGCCGCCTTTAATCGCCGCGCGTGGTATGGCAGAACTCCGGCATCTGCTTCAGAGTGGATTAACAACACAGGACATTGCACTTGAGCAATGGCACCTTCAGCGCAATGCTGGTCGCTGGTCAGCAGCCATGCACCCCATTTGACCAGCCACAGTGGCCCGAGTTGACCGAGTTTGTCGGCAATATGCATACTGTGCCTGGAATAAGTTGCCTCTGACACAACAACCTGTATTCCTGAATCACGCCGCTGCGCAGCGGCAACAATCGCCAATTGCCCACCCATGCTTTGCCCATATAGGACAAGTGCGTTAGGCGTGCCATCAGCGCGGCTTTTCACGTAGTCGATCGCGGCAAGTGAATCAGCAAGCAACCCGTCGCGATCCGGAGTCCCTTCTGAAGTGCCGTAGCCGCGATAATCGAATACGAACACGTTGTAACCAAAGTCAGTCATCCAACTGGCGTTCTTGACGGTGTAGGTAATATTTCGGTCACTACCATGAAAGTGCAGGACAGTACCGATGGGGTTCTCTGCTGCCAGCCACCACCCAGAAAGTTTCGTCCCGTCGTCACTCGAAAAAGTCACAGGCGCAGGTGTTAGCTCGAGTTCGGCAACCTGCCCGTAATCCTTGTTGGATGGCCGATAGAACTGCGCGTCGAAGAAACCAGATAGTTTAAAACCAACACAAATCGCTAGTGTGATTGCCAGCGTTATGCCGGCAGCGATGCCCGACGCTTGGAGCGTATCCTTTAGCGATGGCCATTTCTTCTGACTCCGTAGACTGCTGATCGCCAGAGCCGCGATTGCGATCGCAATTGGAATTAGCATTAGTGATGCAAACGACGCCAACAAATTCAAAGATTCGCTACGCATAGCCTTACCGTACTGGGCACGTGTGTCTGAAAATACACTTTATTATTGCGGAACGAAAACATTATTGCGGAACGAAAACACTGCGACTTGCACTGTACGCAATGGAATCAAATCTCGAGTTATCTAAACGGGTTGAGTGAGGACTGGATTGGAGGTAGAACGCACTCAACGGACACTGCGGCTGTCCCGATCGTATCCATTTGGTGGAGCATAGAGTGAGAGGATTTTCTATTTCGTGTGCTTTGGCGAGCCTTTTGATTGCTGCCAGTTGTTACGGGCAGACATTAGAACACCTATCTGCGGTCCCAAGCTGGGAGACAGGCCCGACGGGTTCGACGATTAGCTTCCGTGGAATCGCTGCTCTGAATACGAAAACCGTGTGGCTAAGCGGTGCTAAAGGCACGGTGCTCAAAAGTGCCGATGGTGGTTCGACGTGGAAGGACGTGAGTCCGCAAGGGTTTGCTGAGATTGATTTTCGGTGCATATGCCTGCTCAGTCAGCAAGTAGCAATCATTGCATCTGCTGGTTCGCCCGCGGTCCTACTGCGAACTACCAACGCAGGGAAAAGCTGGACACAGGTCTACCGCAACGACTCCTCACAGGCATTCTTTGATTCGATGCGATTCTGGGATGCGGAGAAAGGGATTGCATTAAGTGATCCCGTCGATGGGCGCCTCCTGATCGTTGAAACTGCCAACTCCGGGCGTTCTTGGGAACAAATCGCTCCAGAGTTATTGCCGAAGAGCGGTTCCGGCGAAGCTGCCTTTGCCGCTAGCAATCGCTCAATAGCACTCGGCGAGGACGGTCAGTTGTGGATCGGCACTGGTGGGACCGACAGCACAAAATGCCGCGTCTACTACCGCGGTGGCTGGGGCCAGTCCTTCGAATTACAAACTGTGCCCTTAACCAGCTCGCCAACTCAGGGCATCTTCGCACTCGAATACCACGAATCAAAACAGACGAATTTGCTTGTGGCGGTGGGTGGGGACTACCGTCAAAACGAGCCTGGATTAGAAAACCAGTTCATGGCAAATACATGCCTGTTCAGCCGAGACGCAGGCCACAGTTGGCTCTCCCCCTCCAAGCCACCTGGCGTGTACCAAAGCAGTGTTGTTGCGACAAAAGCTTCCAGCGGCAAGCCTGTCTACATTTCCACGGGCCCTATCCGGAGCCACATCGCTTATGATGCAAACCATTGGATACCGTTTCCAGGTGGCTTCCATGCTTTGGCAACCCAAGAAAATGCCGTCTTCGCCTGCGGATCCAACGGCAGATTTGCAAGGTTAGTATGGAACGAAGACTAATGGGACAGCACTGGTAGACCACTAAACCTCTGGCTGAGTCCACTGACCGGTTCTGTTTGCGAGCCCTCGTGGGTAAACGCAGGGGAGTATGGAAGCGGCCAGTTGTTCGTGGCCTGCTAAAACTCCAATCACGATAGTCAACGAAAGACAATGATGTTTAGGTGGAACCGACGTAACCTCACTGGGGCATTTGTGTTTGGGCTAATGGGGATATTCTGCGTCGAATTGTCGGCGCAATCCGGGACCGCATCCAACCAGCAAACCGCCGACCTTTGCAGAAGTTTGCTTCGGACTTCGATTGTTGATTTCTACCTGCCAAAATGCGTTGATACGTCACACGGCGGCTACCTGGAAGACCTTAATGAGAAAGGGCAATTCACCACCAGGGAAAAATTTCTGACGCTTCAGGCCAGGCAGTTGTGGTTCTTCAGCTCACTTGCACTCATAGATGAACAGAAAGATGCGGCTCTCAAGGCGGCCGATTCGGGATATGATTTCCTGCGGTCGTACTTCTACGATTCCGAACTTGGCGGGTATGTTACGAAGACCAATGCTGCTGGCGAAGTGATCGATGCTCGCAAGCACGCTTATCCGAATGCATTCGTAATCTATGCATTCGTCGAATATTACCGGGCAACCGGCAAACAAGAAGCGCTCGTCGCGGCCCAAGAACTATTCCGTACACTCGACCAGCACTGCTACGATCGGCAACATGGCGGCTATCAAGAGTTCTTCTATCGCGATTGGCGATTGATCACCGATCCGAAAGAGAGTGGATACGTTGGCGCAATCAACACCAAAACCTACAACACACACCTTCATCTACTGGAGGCATTTGCCCAGTTGTACCGCGTGTGGCCCGACCGGCTTGTGGCGGAACGACTAAGCCAGTTGATT